>CAJXUT010000122.1 GCA_913061365.1 uncultured Colwellia sp. | reverse complement strand
ACGAGATTCCTCTACGTCTCGTGGGCTCGGAGATGTGTATAAGAGACAGCCTGAAAATATAGCTATTAAATTAAGAAACTATTGCGAACTAAAAGGATTAGAAGCGCAAGCCGCTTTAACAAAAAGCCCGTTAGTGATCACCGAACAAGAAGCACAAATAATTGATCAGCGTGTCAAGTTTGATGTGGTTGAATTATTACAACGCAGATACAGAAGAAAATCTCAGCGTTTAGAGTTTAGTGATCTGCCAGAACACGCACAAACCGTTATTGCCTCAGTAGCATTTCAATACGGTGATTTAGCTAAACGTTGCCCAGCCTTTTGGCACTTTGCCACTACGCAAAATTGGACTGCAATGCTAGATGAATTACGAAACTTTGGTGACAGATACACCACCAGACGAGTAAAAGAAGCGAATTATTTTTTAAATAGCCTAATGAGTAAATAAGATGAGTTGGTTCTCAAAAGTTAAAGTACCTAATCCTATTGAAGCTATTGGCAAAGCAGCAGATTCGTTGTTCACCTCAGATGAAGAACGAAAAAAGCTAGATAACGACTTGGCCGAAATAGAACAAAAACCACATTTAATGCAAGCACTTGCCAATGTAACAAGTGCTAATCACCGCAGCCGTTTTGTTGCGGGTGGTCGGCCTGCCTTGTTATGGGTTGCGGCCATGGGCTTATTTGTGTTTTTTCCCGTTAAGTTTGCCATTGGCACTTATATTTGGGCAAAAGCCTGTTTAGCGAAAAACGTTATTTTAGTGTTCCCTTTTACAGGTGACAACATAATGGAACTGGTTGGCATGTTATTAGGTTTAGCCACATTACGCACCATAGAAAAAGCAAAAGGATTATCTAAATAATGGATATAGATTTAAAAACAGTCGTTGCGATTCTTGGCTTGGTTTTAAGCGTAATTGTACCGTTAGTAGCCTACTTAAATAGTGTGGCCACCAAAGCCCGTAACGAAATTAGCGACCATAAAACCCATGTTGCCGAAACGTATGCCACCAAAGATGACGTAAAAGATTTAGGCGACAGGGTAGAACGACAAATGAAGTCAGGGTTTGAAAACTTAAAGCTATTTTTAACCAATAGACGTAGTGATCCATAAATAATTTATTAAACAAACGAAAAGGTAGGGGTACACCATGAAAAACTTAATCACATTACTTATTGCAGGCCTTGAATACAAATTTAACGTAGCCGTGCAAGACCACAGCGACTTTATAGACAGTGCAGCCCGTGGCGAATCTATGTCGGCAGCTGCTCATAATTTTGTTATGCGTACCGTTAATACAGAAAGCAAAGAAGAGCTTAAAAAACTTTTAAAAGAATCACCGGGTTGTGAAATACAAATGGCCGCAATGGTTAAAGGTGAGTTTTCACCCGTGTTGGAAATGTCAGTAAAAAAATAGAAGCGCTGATCGAATCAATTGACAACAACGGCTTTGAGCAATTACTCATTTTAAGGCGTCATTTACTACCCAGTGAAAATGACACTGAAACCAGTTTAGCCAGAGCCGCATGGTTGATGAAAAGACAGCGAGAAGACTTAGAAAACATTGTTACCAATGCAGTAAGCAAAGCCTTTAATGGCTAAGCAACTATAGAAAAATAGCAGGAACTAACCACATGCTACCTAAACAACTCATGTTTACCGTTGGATTGATAGACCAAATAACTAAGCCTATTGCTAAAATAAGCCAACAGTTTAATGGGTTATCAAACAACTACCAAACAGGCACCATAAAAATGGCGTCGGGTGTTGCAGGTATGGCAGCAAGTGGTTACGCATTAACTAACGCATTACAACCAGCCATTGAAATGGACCGCGCATTAGGTGAGGTTAAATCGCTTGGTGTGCGTGATTCAGCCTTAAAAAAATTATCTGATACTTCATACGACTTTGCCTTGAAATACGGGCAATCATCTACCGAATTTATTAAATCAAGTTACGACATTCAATCAGCCATTGGCGGGTTGAATGATGCCGACTTATCCGCGTTTACCTTATCGTCAAACGTATTAGCAACCGCCACTAAAGCCGATGCTGCAACCATTACCGATTACATGGGCTCTATGTATGGCATATTTCAAAAACAAGCCAATGGTATGGGTAAAAGTAATTGGGTTGAACAAGTTACAGGCATGACAGCAACCGCTGTACAAATGTTTAAAACCACCGGATCTAAAATGTCTAGTGCATTTACCTCAATTGGGGCAGAGGCAACCGAAGCAGGTATTGGCATGAACGAGCAAATGGGTATTTTAGGAACATTACAAGCCACCATGTCAGGCAGCGAGGCGGGAACAAAATATAAAGCATTTTTAGCCGGAGTGGGTAAAGCACAAAAACAATTAGGGTTAGAGTTTGTTAATGCACAAGGTGAAATGCTACCTATGGTAGACATACTTACTAAAATTAAAAGTAAGTATGGCGACACATTAAACGTGGCAGAGGGTGACGAACTAGCCAAAGCCTTTGGCTCAAAAGAAGCCGTAGCAACAGTTAAGCTATTAATGGGTGATATCGATGGTTTAGGTGGCTCTATAAAAAAACTTGGCAAAGTTAAGGGCATGGAACAAGCCGAGAAAATGGCCGCAGCCATGACCGACCAAAGTCAACGATTAGGACAAAGCTGGTTTGTTATTCGTGCTGCTTTTGGTAGTGCCATATTACCGGCTTTTAATAACTTTGTTGGGCTTCTTGCTGATGTTGGCCGAGGGGTAATGGAATTTACCGAAACCTACCCTAACTTAACAAAATGGCTTGGTTATACCGCTATTGCTGTTTTAGGGCTAGTTGCTGCGGGTGGTTTATTCAACGTAATAATGGGCGCAGGGAAAATGGCCTCAGTTGCTTGGGGCGTTGGCACAATGGCTGCGAGCGGCATTGCCACAGCATTTACCTCAGGACTAACCTTTTTACGTGGCGCTATGCTTGCCGTAAATATTGCCATGTATGCAAACCCAATAGGGCTAATTGTGGCTGGTATTGCTGCCGCAGTAGTTGCTGTTGGTGCATTAATTTATTACTGGGATGACTTAAAAGCCACCATGGGCGAATGGGGATGGATTAAATATATATCAGGCGCTTTTAGCGAAGTATGGAAAGAAGTTAAAAGCCTTTTTACCGATGCTTTAAACTGGATTGCTGAAAAATTAAATATGATACCGGGTGTTGATATTGAACTTATCCCCGTTATGCCTGAAATATTACCAAGTAATGTTGAACCACTTATGCCAACAGTATTGGCACCACAACAACAAACAATGCCTGAAATATTACCAAGTAATGTTGTGCCAATAGTACCAAAGCAGCTAGCAACTTATCAACAACCTATGGTTGAAAGATTACCAGTACAAAACAAAAACACAGCAGTACCTAGCGTACAAGCAATAGCACCAATTAAAAGCCGTGTTGAAACAGGTGGTATAACTCAACAAATATCAAACGCTAATCAACAAAAATCAACGTCTATTGGCAATGTAAATGTTTACCCAGCTAAAGGGGATACTAACTTTGTTGAACAATTAGAGATGTATGGATAATGGCTAAATATATTGATTTACACATTAACAACGGTGATGTGGTACTTGATGCAGGTAATAACCCTACGTTCTTAACCGACCGTGAAGTTATTGCTCAAGACATAGTGCACGCAATCATTGAAACAGGACTTGCTAATTTATTAATAAGTGATCGAGGCACTGGCGTAAATGATGACACTAAAACGCGTATTAAATTATTAGTTGAAGATGATGTACGTATTATGCCAGGTACGGTAATAGTGCAAGAAAATGACATTAAAAAAGGTGAATGGTGGGTAACAGCACAAACACTGGATTTTGGCAAAATTTCTTCAAAAATTAATTCTGCAGTATAGATAAGGTTAGCTATGTTAGACGAAACACCAACAATAGATTTTAAACGCATTGTAGAAAATGCGGGTATTCCTACCACCGAAGATGGCTGGATAAATCTATTTAAAAAAGATGTTGAAAGCGAGGGCGTTATAATTGCTAACGACTCACCGTACTCACCTTTTTGGCGTTTAATCACTATCATTGTGGCTAAACCAGCTACATTTATTATTAACAAATTACTCATAGAGAAAATGTTACCTAACATGTTTTTACAAACCGCAACCGATGATGAGTTTGTAGAAGCAAAAGCATGGGAACACGACTTAATCAGAAAGTCAGAACAGTTCGCTAAAGGTCACGTTATTTTTAATCGCGCTGCTAGTATTGGTCCTAGTCTATTAATCAGTGCAGGTACGGTAATACAGTCAGACAACATTAAAGGTAAAGCCTACCGAGTAATTACCTCAGTTGATGTTATTTTGAATGAAAACCAAAAAAGCATACCAGTGCCAGTGATTGCAGAAAATGCAGGAGAAAATTACAACCTTGGCGAAGGTTACTACCATATTTTACCTAAAGCCGTAACAGGTATTGGCAGTGTAAGTAATACAGCAGATTGGTTAACTGAGTTAGGTGCTGATGCTGAAACAAATGCCGAATTAAAACTGCGCACTCGTAACGCTTTTACCGCTGCAGCTCCTTGGCACATTGATGCAGTATACACTGCAATATTAACTAAACAGTCAGGGTTAAACACTAATAACATTTTTTTTGAACATGGTGCACCACGTGGCCCCGGTACTGCAAATGCGTATATTTTACTTGATGTAGGCGAACCCTCAGCAGAACTAATTACCGACTTAAATAATTATGTAAACGATAAGGGCTTTCATGGCCACGGTGATGGCTTACAAGTATTTGCGATAACAAATACAAATCATGATATTAGCGTCACTATTTATCCTCATGAAAACTTATTAACAAGTGAAGTGTCAATATTACTAAATGGTATTGAAGACTTTATTCGTTGCGCTTTTCGTGAAAACAATAACTTTACGGCCACAAAAACGGCACCTGCAAGTCGTTTTAGCTTTAGCCGTTTAGGGCAAGAATTACATAAGCAATTTGAAGGTATTGACTCAATAAGTTGGGCGCAGGGTGACATTAATAGTGCTAACAATGTACCGCGTTTAAATAATTTAGCCATTATAAATGGAAACGACTAATGACTTTGAACGAGTGGGATTTATTAACCAAACTGCCTTATTGGTTAGCCAAACCTGACAGTAAATTAGATAAGTTAAGAAAAGGTGTTGTAGCTTTTTGGATGCGTGTTAGCGAGCTATTAACATGGCCAAGTAAACAGCTTGACCCAATGACGGCTGAACTTCAAATAGTGCATTTATTAGCGTGGGAGCGAGACATTGAACAAATACCGCAAGAAACCGAACAGTTATACCGCACACGCGTAAAGTACGCTTTAAAATTTGCTAAAGGTGCAGGCAGTAAAGAGGGTTGGCATTTCATGTTTAAAAAGCTTGGCATACCTAAGATTAGTATTGACGAGCGCATGAACAATGCCGATTGGGATGTTATCAGATTGCAGTTACTTGACTCTGATCTTGCTGACTCCCCCAAATTAATAGAAAACATCATTAAGCAATACGGTAGAACATGCCGACGTTATGAGTTTGCAACGAGTAACACAACCCATACAAATGTAGCCGTAGGGTTTTGTAATGTAGTTTGGCAAAGTCATCACATTAAAAACTAATTGGAATTAAACGCATGACAACAAAAACCGCCATATTAACTAATGCAGGCCGAGCGTATTTAGCGGATAAAACACTAACAGGTGAGCCCATTAGCATTACTAAAATAGTTATTGCTAATGTACCCAATGTTAATGAATTAACTGAACGTGATGAAAACTCTTTAATACCTGCTAATGAGCATATTGTTTTCGATTCGTCGCAGCATTTAAACGGTTTAATTAAAGGCTCCATTGATGAAAACACCATAGCATTTGGTTGCGTGCTAGACCAAAACGAAGGTGATTATTATTACAACTGGATAGGTGTAGTTACCTCAGACAATACCTTATTAGCACTAGATTATATTCCTAGTATTAAAAAAGAGCAGGGTGCTAACAACGTACACAACCGCAGTATGGTTTTAACGTGGCCTAATGCTAAAGCTCTTAGTGAAATAGTAATACAAGCAAGTAGTTGGATGTTTGACAACAGTATACAGCTAGATGCTATACAACGGGCGCTAATGATTAATTCTACAGCGCAAATAAATAATATGTATCGCACATTAAGAAACATGTTTGCGGTAAGCGATTTTGAAAACATGAGCAAGGACTTTAAGTAATGACACAAACTATTGAGCAAATAAATAGCGAACTGGTTGCCGCGTGTAATCAATTAACCTCGGCAGTTGAAAATAAGATGGATGAAATTAACGCATCTTTAGGTGAAATGAATAGTAAGGCTTCAGCTGCAATATTACCTTTAGGTAATAATAAAGACACTTATTATGTTGATGCTGTAGCAGGTGACGACAACAATAGTGGAGTTAACACATTAAACCCGTTTAAGACGTTAGATCATGCTATAGATATAGCATCGGCACCTGAGATGCGTGGTAAGCGTATATCTATATATGTTGAAGGTGGTAGCGATTACCATATATCAAGGACACATGATATTTATTATCGTGATTTGTATATATCTGCTAGACAATCATACGATAGGTTTAATTTATATGTTGAAGCAAAAATAGATAATGAAAACTTTGCTTGTTATGGGGTAGGTTTGTTTCAAAGCTTATTAGGTGTGGCAAATGCAAATATTTATCTTCCTTTGTTTTCTGATATAAACGGGCATGATGGACAATTAAACCATTTAAATTCTGGTCTTATTCGAACAACAAACTCAACAAGAGTACTTTATGTTGCTTCTTGCGCTATTTATTCTGGAGACCAACCACTTATCATACCTGCCGATGGTGATGTTACGTCAATTGCTCTTAATAGTGTCACAATTGGTCGGCGTGCAGGGGCAACAATCTCACCAATAGTTCTTAAAAATAACAATCCAATTACTTTAAATTTAAAAAACATATCATTAAATGATGGCTTACTCGTGAAAGAGGGGAGTTTGATTACAGGTGTTAAATTTCAATCAGGCATTCCTTTAAATGTAAAAGTAAACACAACAATAGCGGAGGCTAATTAAATGATTACACTAGAATATAAAGGCAAACAATTAGTTAACTTTACAAAAAAAGAACTTAAAGACAGTGGTGTGCCTGATGAAATAATTAATCAAGCGATGATTGAAGAAAAGTGGTCTCAGATTAAAGTAAAACGTGAAAAACTATTATTCTCAACTGATTATACACAATTTGATGATAGCCCATTAACCATAGAAAAAAAGGCTGACTTTGCAATTTATCGACAAGCATTGCGAGATTTACCACAGAATTATAGTAATGCTGATGACATTGATTGGCCGCAAATGCCGCAAATTTAGTTGACCAAATATGAGCCACATTACAGCAAGTGAAAATTGGTTGTTTGAAATCAAAGAAGTTAGGGCAATTAAAACTGACGCATACGGTAAACCGTATAGCGCTATTGCAGACATAACTATTGTTGATGGTGATGTTCATGTAGAAGGACTGCTGTCTAAACATAAAAACGGAGGTAGAAGAGATTTAAAAGAAATCGAAAACTACATAAAAAAACTTGGTTTTAAAGAGTACTTCTATACACGATATAAAAATGGTTTGAAAATAAAGAAAAAAAAGAAATTAGTAGAGTGTTAGTAACATGCTTAATTTAAATACGCAAAAGATCAACCTTAAATCACTTAAAATTACAGCAAGCCAAGTGCTTGCTAGTGAAGATGCAAGCGGGGTAAGTTCAAGTACTGACGTAGCTGAAACAGGCATTAAAGCAAAGTTACTTACAGTAACGGGGTATGTCCAATTTAAAAATAATGATCACTTATCGCAGTTATTTGAATTAGCAGAAGCAACCAAGGACGGTGCACGCACTATTTATCGCATTAGTAATCATACAGCCAGTGCCTTAGGCATTAAGCAAGTAAGGTTTAGCAGTAAAATAGAAGCAGCAGAACAAGAGCAAACAAGGCAGTGGCGCATTAGTTTTTCATTAGCTGAATATCGTTCAGTACCACAAAAAGTTGAAGAACGGCAACCAGAGCAAGCGGCTAATGTTCAAGGTGATAAAGAGGTAAGTGGTGATCCTGAGTTTTCCTATGCAAATATTGAACAAAGCCTAGAAGAAAAATTTAGCCTGTTGAGAAGTACATAATGACTAATGCCAATGCTCGCTTTATTGCCCGTGCGTATGTTAACAATGAAAAAACTGACATTGAAAAGCACTGGATAGTTTTGCAATCAACAGTACCAGGTACTTGCCAACTTAGCGTTAACACTAAAGTGAAAAAACTATCTCAAGTCGCTGTTGATTTAGGCTGGGGAAATATGATTGACCGTGTTTTTTTTGGTTATGTTGAGCGCATTATGCCAACTAACAAAGGTTGGAGTACTTTGTTTTGTCGTGAATTTTCAGCAGCACTAAAATTTAATTTTAGCATTATGTTAAGGCATCCAACATTACAGCATGTATTGGCTGAGCTAACAAAACAAAGTGGTGTTGAATTTGTTATACCCAATAAAGCGTATGCACAAACGGCCATACCTTGTTTTTATTGTGATAGTTCAGGCTATGCAATGTTGGATAATATTGGTAGAGCTTATCAAATTAAAGATTTTATATGGCAACAACAAGGTAATGGCAAAGTATTTGTTGGTAGTTATGCTGATTGTTTTTGGCAAGGTAAAAATATTGAAATACCAAATGGGATGATGACAGAGCATCAAGCAGGAAAAATAGCAACAATGCCAGCTGCCCCGATGATTAGACCCAATGTAATGGCTAATGGTGAACGGATTGAAAAAATAGAGTTTAAAGAAACAAACATGACGATAAGTTGGTAGTTATGCAAAAAGTAATAAAAAGTATTGTTATGCGTGTTTTTCCTGAGCTAACCGCACAATTGCATTTGCCCCGTTGGGGAAAAGTAGTTGCCTTACCAGAATTACCAACACAAGAAGGAGAACGGGCAAGTGATCCGTTTTACCCACGCTATGCGGTTGATGTTCAATTGCTTGATGAAAACGGCACCGCAACAAAATCAAAAGTACTACAAGCAGTACCATTACCATTACCCGGTGCCGGAAATAAAGCCGGAAGATTAGAGCCACCGGCTATTAATTCAATTGTTGAAATTGGTTTTGCTTATGGCAGACCAGATAAACCTTTTATTAGAACAGTTCTACCGTTTGGTTGGGATTTACCTGCAATAAAAAAAGGCGAAAGCCGGGTACAAACGCGAGAAGGTGTTTATCAACATATTGATGACACAGGTAACTTTGAAAACAAAACCGATGAGTCAATGAAAAGCATTATTGGCAAATTAGCAGAATTACAATGTGATGTTAGAACCGTAATGGCCAGTACTAAGCAATCGTATAAAAGCCCAAAAACATGGATTGGATCAGATGAAGAAAACGTACTTAATTTGCTATCTGAGCTTATGACAACGGTAATACAACTTGCTAATACCTGTGCAAGCCATAAGCATTCTGGAGTAAGAGCAGGCTCAAGTACTACAGCTGAGCCAGATGTTGCAAATACATTCACAAATAAAGGCAATGACGTAACAGCACAACAAGAACGGTTAGACCAAATAACGTTGTAGAAATAATAAATTATGGGAATAAAAATGAATTTATCTAAATTTGATACCTTAGCATTGGCGCATGCAGAGCCATTTATAGTTCGTACTGAATTCACCTCGAATGTATTAACTATGTATTTGTTACGCTGTGATTTACTTGATGATGTGTTAGACGCGACGACAGGAATTTTACGTGGTTTTAAAATTAGAATAGAAACTGTTTCATCATTTGACTTTAGAGATAACACAGACGATGGAATTGCAAACATAGCATCTATTGACCATTTAATTTTTCAAGAACCTTCTGTTTCCATATTAAAAGTAAAACTTCAAGCACTGCGAAAGATATTGCTTAGCGAAGCAAATAAAGTTACGTATCCATTAGCTAACGCAACCCTAGAAGAGTTCGTAGCTGCTAAGGCAAAGGCAGCAATTAAAAAACAAGAATGCACATATTCTAATGGTATTACTTATGAACCTGCAAATAGCAATCAAGGTTTAGATATTTTAATTAACACAAGCATTGATTGTGACTTTGTTGCTTATTTGAGTGTGTGCGATGAAGAAGAAAATCCTGAAGACGAAAGCAATTACTTTCCTGTTTGCGGTGAACGTCCAATAACAACACCTGTTAAATCTATTAACGGCAGGTTAAAAATAGTTTTAAGTGCTAAAAAAGTGGGCGCGTTTAATAAGCTATATGTTAAGCCGAGTATGCCTTGCGTTTTTACAGCTAATGTTAAAACTAATCGCGGTTAATTATGGAAATCACTCTTAAGTCTGAATTAGCTCAACCTTTTGCTGTTAGTACTGAACCTGATAGCTTTGGTCATATATTTAGTAATATATATCCATTTGCTGATGCTGGCAGCGTAGGTAGTCAACCTGCAAATATTCCAGATTTGTTAGGCGCTCATGATATAGCAATGAATTATCATGCTGACCCTACAAAATCAGGTGGTATTAATGCTGGGGGAAACTTAGAGCTAGGTAATCACGGTAACGGCCAAGTAAATACTTGGGGAACGTTTAATGTTCCCGTAAATTGGAATACATCGTTAACAGAAAATTCAAGAATATATTTAGTTGAGTTTATTTATAAGTATTCAAGCGCTAGGCAATTTTTAATAAGTGGCCACTTTCATGTAGAGTTTAAAACTAGCACTACAATGACTGTTATGATTGAAAACCAAGCAGCTCACGGTATACGTTACTATAATAAAACACATAACTTTGTTGATGGTCAGCGTGTTTGCATCGCTATACAAATGAATAAGAGCAATAACTCTTACTCAATGGTTATCAATGGTGTAGATGTAACTAGTGATTTGTATGCTAATGGTAATCCGTTCACAGGGAACATATCTAACCAAACACCTTTAGACTGGCTTTTACTCGGTCGCTGGAGTTCGTCAGGCTGGGAAAAGTATTACGGTTTTGACGGTGATATAAACCTACTTGCATTTGGAACTGATTTTAATGGCAGTGAATTATCTGTTGCTCAGATGATAGAACTAACAAATAATCCTTATCAAATATTAGCTGTAGACGGGTTAGAGAATAACGCAGAAGTATATAGCTTTACAGCAACTATAAATATCAAGCCAACATTGAGTGCATCAATAACAAAGAAAAGTAATTATTCAAACGATTTAGAACAAACAGCATTACTAAACAATTCGTTTAAAAAAGCGATAACTAATATTGGACTTATTAAACAATATTCAGCTCAACTGGCAACTCAAACTAAAAAAACACCGCTAAGTGCAGAGTTGCAGCAACAATATCAATGCCATGCATTAAAGAATAAAAACGCCCAAATACATGGTGAGTTGCAACAAAACTATGTAATGCAAAGTTACTTTTCAGATGAAGTAATTGAAATACACCAATTCAATGCAGAAATTAGTATAGAACCGTTGAATAACTGTCTCTTATACACATCTGACGCTGCCGACGAAGAGGATAGTG
>CAJXUT010000121.1 GCA_913061365.1 uncultured Colwellia sp. | reverse complement strand
ACGAGATTCCTCTACGTCTCGTGGGCTCGGAGATGTGTATAAGAGACAGATTGATTACTTAATTAAAGCACTTCTACTGTATAAATGAAGTGCTTTTTTCTTTATATAATGAGCTCTAAATTCAACCTTTTTTTTCAAATCCCCCTTTGTCTAACGTTTAAATAAAGCTTGCAACTCACTAATCAAGTTAGGCTATAATGTTCCCCTTCAAAAGGGATATTTGCAAAGGATCTGCTATGTTTAAACACTCTGCCATCAAAAAATATGGTAATAAATTACTACCCGCATTACAAAAGCGTTACGGTATGCAAACTTATTATTCTGCAAGTCAAGTTCGCTCTACGGTATATCAATGCAATTTTAAACCTCGCTACTTACCACTAGGTTATCTATTATTTATTGAGCCTGTTAATCTCATTCCTGTGATGAAAGCAGAGTTCCCAAATACGTGTATTAATAACTTTAAGAAAGAAATGCGTGACTATTTAAATCAACGTAAATATCATGGTGCTTTACTGTTATTAACGTTATAGAAGAAGTATGAATAAAAGTGTAACTTGGCAGATCAAATATTTTAATGAATTGACCATTGATCAGCTTTACGATGCGTTAAAGCTTCGTATTGATGTTTTTGTAGTTGAACAATGTTGTTATTATCCCGACTTAGACAGTGAGCATAAACAACTGGATAGACATGCTGAAACCCTTCATTTACTCGGTTATCAGCATAAAAAATTAGTAGCCTATTTACGTATTTTGGCACCCGGTCAGAGTTACGCTAACTACGCTAGTATTGGGCGTGTAGCAACAGCTGAGCAAGCAAGAGGATCTGGCCTAGGTCATCAGTTAATGGCAGAAGGGTTAAGAGTATGTCAGCAAAAATTTATTCACCAAGACATTAAAATATCAGCTCAAGAGCATTTACAAAAGTTCTACCAACATCATGGTTTTCAAACTGCTTCCCCAATGTATTTAGAAGATAATATCCCACATGTTGCAATGATTAAACAATACCAAGCCTAAAACAAATCACATTGGGGCTAAATCATGCCTAGGTAAATTGAGCCACTTCGGTATACATCCCAGTATAGAATGCAGTGCCATAAAACAAAAAACTCGCCGTAGCGAGTTTTTTAATCAGTAATGTTAGCTATTAAAAATTATGCTAACTTTGCTGATAATAATTCATTTACTGCTTCAACAGCTTGAGTGCCATCTACTGTTAAGTACTGACAGTTACCTGAATTAGCTTCAGCTTTATAAAAATCTACTAAAGGTTTAGTTTGTTCATGATAGATACCTAAACGCTTACGTACTGTTGCTGGTTCATCATCAGGGCGAATCGCTAAGTCATCACCTGTCACATCATCTTTACCTTCTACTTTAGGCGGATTGTATGTTAAGTGATAAGTACGACCAGAGCCAGAGTGAACTCTACGTCCAGCCATACGGTCAACAATAACTTCATCAGGTACATCAAACTCAAGTACATGATCAACATCTACGCCGTTTTCTTTCATAGCATCCGCTTGAGGAATAGTACGAGGGAAACCATCAAGTAAAAAACCTGGCTTACAATCATCTTGCTTAATACGTTCTTTTACTAAGCCAATGATTAGCTCATCTGATACTAATTGACCAGCATCCATTACTGCTTTAGCTTGTTTACCTAGCTCAGTACCAGCTTTAATTGCTGCGCGCAACATATCACCAGTAGAGATTTGAGGGATACCAAATTTTTCCATTAAAAATTGTGCTTGTGTGCCTTTACCTGCACCTGGTGCACCAAGAAGTACTATACGCATATAAACTAACCTTAATATGTTAACGTTTAAAATAAGTAAAAATCATTACATTAAGCTGATAGTTGTTATCAATTAAAAACTAAATTAAAGCGTTAATTCAATCATACTAATGTAATAATTTTGTGTGTTCTATTTCGAGTTTTGACACTATACAAAAAAGGAGCACTCTTTAATAGTAAAGTGCCCCTTTTTCCGACTAAAGTCTAGTTATTCCTCAACTTTAATCTATTTAGTTAGGCTTAACATAAGTTTATTCAAGCGACCAACAAAGCTTGCAGGATCTTTCAAGCTTCCACGCTCTGCTAACATGGCTTGCTCGAACAATACTTCAACCCATTGGCTAAACTTATCATCGTCTTGTTCATCAGCAACATGCTTAACTAAATCATGTTCACCGTTAATTTCAAAAATAGGTAGCGTATCAGGTACTGCTTGACCTACAGATGCCATTAACTTAGCCATTTGGCTGCTCATATCATCTTCGTCTGCAACAATACACGCAGGTGAATCTGTTAAGCGCTGTGATAGCTTAACATCTTTAACTTTACCTTTAAGTGCTTCTTTGATGCGAGTTACAACAGTATCAAATTCTTTCTCTAACTTTTCTTGTGCTTCTTTAGTTTCAGCATCATCCATATCGCCTAAGTCTAAACCACCACGTGTAACAGATTGCAGTTGTTTTCCATCAAACTCAGTTAAATGGCTTACTAACCATTCATCAATACGATCAGACATTAATAACACTTCAATGCCTTTTTTGCGGAAAACTTCTAGATGCGGGCTATTTTTAGCCGCTTCAAAGCTATCTGCAACAACGTAATAAATTTTCTCTTGGCCTTCTTTCATACGTTCTACATAAGAAGTCAAAGAAACATTTTGTACTGAGCTATTGTCATTGGTTGAAGAGAAACGTAATAAGCTAGCAACTAGCTCTTTATTCGCCATATCTTCAGCTGGACCTTCTTTTAAGACTTGACCAAACTCATCCCAAAAACCTTGGTATTTTTCAGCATCTTTTTTGCCTAATTTCTCAAGCATTTTTAATACACGTTTAGTACAGCCTTTACGAATAGCCTGAGTTACTTTGTTATCTTGTAAGATTTCACGAGAAACGTTTAACGGTAAATCATTTGAATCAAGTAAACCTTTAACAAATCTAAGGTAAGTAGGCATAAACTGTTCAGCGTCATCCATAATGAATACACGTTGTACATAAAGTTTTAAACCATGCTGCTTTTCACGGTTATGCATATCAAATGGTGCTTTTGATGGTACATATAAAAGTGAAGTATATTCAGTTTTACCTTCTACTTTATTATGTTCCCATAATAGTGGGTCGCCAAAGTCATGTGATACATGCTTGTAGAACTCTTTATATTCGTCTTCACTGATATCACTTTTTTCACGAGTCCATAAAGCAGTGGCTTTATTGATTGCTTCCCATTTTGCAGGTTCAGCAGCGCGAGCTTCAACTTCTGGAGAAGTTACATTACCTTCGTCATCTTTAACTTCAGCTACAGCATCAACTGCTGGAACTTCTGGTGTTAACATTTCTACAGAAACTGAAATATGATCTGAGTATTTAGTTACGATTGATTTTAAACGCCAATCATCAGCAAACTCACTTTCATCTTCTTTTAAGTGAAGAATGATGTCAGTACCACGGTTTGATTTTTCAATTGCAGCTGTAGTGAAATCACCTTCACCTGCACTAACCCATTCTGTACCTTGAGCAGCTTCATCGCCTGCTCTTCGTGTACGAACGGTTACTTTATCAGCAACAATAAAAGCAGAATAAAAACCAACACCAAATTGACCAATTAGCTGAGAATCACTTGCTTGATCGCCTGATAATTGTGAGAAAAACTCAGCAGTACCTGATTTAGCAATTGTGCCAAGATGCTCAATTACTTCCTCAAGGTTCATACCAATGCCGTTATCAGAAATAGTGACTGTATTATTTTCTTTATCACAGCTTACACGAACGCGTAAATCACCATCACTTTCATATAAATCAGCGTTTGATAGCGCTTTAAAGCGTAACTTATCAGAGGCATCTGCTGCATTTGAAACTAACTCACGTAAAAATATTTCTTTATTAGAATAAAGAGAGTGAATCATTAGTTGGAGTATTTTTGCGTTATCTGACGCAAACTCATGTTTTACTGTACTATTTTCTGTTGTCATGTAAACAATTCCTGCTTTATTTTCAATTTGATAAATATCCCGAGAATTTAGCACGGGTTAAATCGTTGTTATCTTATTTGAGGATTGTTTATTTTATTTCAAGGGAATAAAAAAGAAAAAATTACTCACGTTATCTGTGAGTAATAATAATTTCAGGATTTCAGCTTAAAGGTTGTAGCTTTTTCGTCCAGATAAAGCATGCGAGAGGGTATTACCATCGACATATTCCAACTCACCGCCAACAGGTACTCCATGGGCAATACGAGAGATATTAACTTGATACTGTTGTGCTAATTCTGCAATAAAGTGAGCAGTTGCTTCACCCTCAACTGTAGGGTTAGTGGCTAAAATAGCTTCTTCAAATTGTCCGCTGGCAAATTGCCTAGCAAGAATATCAAGACCTAAATCATCAGGGCCGATACCATCAATGGGGGACAAATGCCCCATTAATACAAAATACTTACCACTAAACTCACCTGTTTGTTCAATAGCAATAACATCACCGGGACTTTCAACGATACAAAGAGTTGTTGATAGTTTACGTTTAGGGCTTTGGCAAATTTCGCAGAAGTCTTCTTCGGTAAAGTTTCGACATGACTGACAATGACCAATATCAGACATCGCAGTAGCAAGTGTGCTAGCAAGCTTATTACCGCCACGACGATTACGTTCAAGTAAATGAAATGCCATACGTTGCGCTGACTTTGCGCCCACACCTGGTAAACATTTTAATGAATCAATAAGCTCTTGTACTAATGGGCTAAATTTCATATACGTAATTTATTCCGTTTAAAACGGCATTTTCATCCCAGGAGGAAGTTGCATTCCACCAGTTAAGGCACCCATTTTATCTTGGTTTTGTGCTTCAACACGACGAACAGCATCATTTACTGCTGCTGCAAGTAAATCTTCAATCATGTCTTTATCATCTTCCATTAAGCTTTCATCAAGCTCAACTCGGCGAACACTATGGCTACCTGTCATCGTTACTTTAACCATGCCAGCGCCAGCTTCACCAACTACTTCCATTTTAGCTAGCTCTTCTTGAGCTTTAGCCATTTTAGCCTGCATCTGTTGGGCTTGTTTCATTAAGTTACCCATACCACCTTTCATCATTCTTTCTCCTGTAAGTGTTTTAAAAATAAATTCATAAAATTTGTTAATATCATTATAACAAGATGATTAAACAACAACAGCTTTGATCTTCGTTTTTAAAAGATACACTGTATTTTCTCATGACACATCAATCAAATTGCTGATATAGAAGTTTCATCTAACGTCGCTTGAAAACCCTGCTGTAGTGCTTGTATTACAGTATCATTTTCTAATAGCTCTTTAGCGTAGCCATAACGTTTGTCATTAATGTGTGACTGAATTTGATATGGATCTGCTACCGTTTCAGCAACAGTATTAATCGTCACACTGACTTGGCGAGATAAAAACTGGCTGATATTTTGTTGTAGTTGTAATTGTGCATTATCACTAACTAAATGCTTTGTTGTTTGATTTAAGCATAAAATTAAATGCTCATCTGTTGAGCTTTCATCGATAGTTGCATGGATAGCCAATTGCCTTAAGCGTGCTGTTAACTCCATAGAGTCAATCATATGAGCCCATCTATCCACTTGATTCGCTTTTCGAATAGTCGCAGGATCAATGTTTTCTGCTTGGTAAGGACCTTCTGGTTTAGCTAATTCTGGTATTCCCTGTTCAGTTTTTCTATCTGCTGTTTCAACTGAGCTATTCTCTACAGGTTCAATACCATTATTATCCGCTTGTTCTACACTACCAATAGGTTGACGCGCAAAGGCGTCACCGAGCTTTTTTCCTTGTTTGTCCAGCTGCTTCTTACGGCTACGTAGCATATTACGCGTTGCTAACACAGCATTTAACGGACTTTCGGGCATTACATCTGATGAGTTATTTGAAGCCTGAGGTGTCTGAAACTCTTGAGATTGTAATGACTGTTCTTGAACTTCTGCACGATTTTCGGTTTTTAGCTCAACCTCATCAGTCAAAGTCAGTTCTTGAACTGGCTTTGACTGATGTAACGGCTGTTCGAACACAGGTGTAATCTCAGCAGAGTTATCAGGCTTAGTATTTAGTTCTTGCATCTGAGCTGCTTGCTGTTCAATTTCAGCTAACTCTTGAGCAAGTTGTTGCTCTTTCTCTTGAGTATCAGGTATTAATTCTGATTCTGAACTCATGACTAAATTAGGTGGCGTTGTTTCAACTTGCGATGATTGTGCTTTTGTTTGAGGAAGCTCAAAAAAATCTTCTTCTATTTTTTGCTGCTCAAAAGATTTTGATGCCTGTGTACTTTCTTTTGGCAACAGATCTTTTTGCATAGGCTTAAACGCAAACATTCGCAATAAGGTCATATCAAATGCGGCTTGTTCATCAGCCGCGTAAGGTAAATCCTTACGTCCATTCACACAAATTTGATAATACAGTTGTACATCTTCAGGCGACATTGCTTCGCTAAATTTTTTTAGTAATTTTTCATGCTCTGGCGCTAAATCAAAATTTTGTTCAACAATTTGTAAAATAGCAATTTGATGAAACAATTGAATTAACTCTGCAAATAAACGGCTGTAACTTGGCGCATTACTCGCTATTTTTTGCGTTAAATTCATTAAACTTTCACCATCTTGTTTTAAAAGATCGATAACAATTTGATAAATCCAATTTTGATCTAATCCACCAAGCATTTGCTGAATGTTATCTAGAGTAATACTGCCCTGCCCTTGGGCAATGGCTTGATCAGTTAAACTTAGTGAGTCTCTCATACTGCCACGTGCAGCTTTAGCAAGTAATGTTAATGTGCCCTTTTCATGATCAACATTCTCATTTTCAGCAATTTCAGTGAGTTTTGTTTCAATTTGACTAACCGTTAATGCCTTTAAATGAAACTGTAAACAGCGAGATAAAACGGTAATAGGTAGTTTTTGCGGATCTGTGGTCGCTAAAATAAACTTTACGTGTTCTGGTGGCTCTTCAAGTGTTTTCAATAAAGCGTTAAAACTGTGACGAGAAAGCATATGAACTTCATCGATAAGATACACTTTATAACGACCACGAGTTGGTGCGTATTGCACGTTATCAAGAATTTCTCGCGTATCATCTACTTTAGTTTTAGAAGCAGCATCAATTTCAAGTAAATCAACAAAACGGCCTTGATCTATTTCTATACAAGTATCACAAGTACCACAAGGTGTCGCTGTAATACCCATTTCACAATTTAAGCTTTTTGCAAAAATTCTTGCTATGGTCGTTTTACCAACACCACGTGTACCAGTAAATAAATAAGCATGATGTAATCTCTGTTGAGCAAGCGCATTAACGAGAACAGTAACAACATGCTCTTGTCCCATTAATTCTTCAAACTTTTTAGGTCGCCATTTTCTAGCTAAAACTTGATAACTCATATTGTTTTTTACTCTTAACTCAACACATTTATTACACTTGACTTGTATCACTTAAAACAAACGTTATTACTCGCCTTCGTATTGTATAAGTGAATAAGGAGTTAACTCCATTGACTCTAAACGTTTTTCTCCACCCAAATCAGGAAGTGAAATAACAAAACCTGCATCTTTTACCTGAGCGCCAACGCGTCTAATCAACTTTGTTGTTGCTTCAATGGTACCGCCGGTTGCAAGTAAATCATCAATGATCAAGACCTTATCATCAACAGTTAATGCATCTTTATGGATCTCAAGAACATCTTCGCCATATTCTAATTGATAAGCTTGGGAATAGGTTTCTCGAGGAAGTTTACCTGGTTTGCGTACTGGAATAAAACCTATGCCTAGTGCAAGTGCAAGTGGTGCTCCAAATAAAAATCCACGCGCTTCAGTGCCAACAACTTTAGTAAAACCTTGGTTTTTATATTTTTCAGTTAGTAAAGTGAGAGTTAAAGCAAAAGCTTCAGCATCTTCTAATATACTTGTTACATCACGAAACAAGATACCTTCGATAGGGTAATTAGGGATAGTTTTAATAGCACTTTGTAGTTGCGACAATTGTTCAGAAGTCATCTTTATTCTTTTACCAAATTAATAATACTTAATAGTGGTAGAGAATAAAGCAATTCAAAGAAAACTAACAGTCATACTTGATTGGAAATATTGTTTATAAAGCTATTTTTGGTAAGTATTCTTCACTAAAAGTATTCGTTAATGATTCAACAGCTGAAATAAAGGTCGTTTCATTGAGTGGCTTACTAATAATACGACTAAATAAGGCAAACTCAGATAGCTGTTTGATACTATCTAGATCTTGTGTTGTCATAAATAAGATAGGTGTTTTTGCACAAAATGGAATGTTTTTAAGATTTTTACTGAGTATCACACCATTCATTAACGGCATAAGATGGTCAATAATATATAGATTATATGAAGTTTTCTGTGCTTTCTCAAAGCCATCTAATCCATTAACAGCGGTATCCACTGAGTGTCCAAGCGCAGCAAGTAATTTACTCACAGCCTCACGTACACTCTTTTTATCATCAATAACTAAAACATTCATAAATATATTTTCACAGTAAAAACAAAATGTTAACGAATCTTTATAGGCTAGCCAACAATTAACGGTCGCATATTACCTTATCTCCCACTAATAAAGAAGATTAATATTGTAATACAGAACTAATTTACAGATTGCTTTTGAATGAATGTTTCTATTAACTTAATACTTGAAGGAGACATTTGAGTTTTATCTACTGTTTGGCCGTTCATAATTTCTAGCACTTGCGTACTAAGTTGTTTACCTAACTCAACTCCCCATTGATCATAAGAGTTGACTTGCCATAATACCCCTTGCACAAAGATTTTATGTTCATAAAGAGCTAAAATAGCCCCTAAACAACTGGGTGTTAATGATTGCATTAATAACGTATTACTAGGTGTATTTCCCTTCATTGTTTTATGAGAAGCTAAACGTGAAACTTCTTCCTTGCTCGCACCACCCGCAATAAGCTCTTTTTGAACTGTTGCTAAATCTTTACCTTGCATCAGTGCTTCACTTTGCGCTAAACAATTAGCAACCAAAACCTTATGGTGTTCAGTAAGATCACTTGTACCTTGCAAAGCAACAATAAAGTCTGTTGGAATAATTTCATCACTTTGATGCATTAACTGCATAAAAGCGTGCTGACCATTAGTTCCTTCTTGACCAAAAACTATTGGGGCAGTAACCCAGTTAAGCTTTTCACCTTGCTTTGAGACTGACTTACCATTACTTTCCATATCAGTTTGTTGCAAATAACCAGGTAATGCTCTTAATGCATGATCATAAGGTAATACCGCTAAACTTGGGTAATTAAGTGCGTTACGGTTCCACATACCAATGAGAGCCATTAAAACTGGCATATTTTTATCAAAACTTGCTGTTTGAAAGTGTTGATCCATGGCATAAGCGCCTGCTTTTAACTCTGCAAAATGTTGATTACCAATAGCCAAGGCAAGTGGTAGGCCTACAGCAGACCATAATGAAAAACGTCCACCTACCCAATCCCACATTGGTAAAATATTACTTGCATCTAAACCAAAGCTTTGAGCTTTTTCAATATTAGAGCTCACTGCATACCACTGCTTAGCAATAGCTTTATTGTCATCAAGCTCTGCTAGCATCCATGCTTTAATGGCCTTAGCATTTAATAATGTTTCTTGTGTGGTAAATGTTTTAGAAATAATAACAACTAAGGTGGTCGCTGCTTTTAATATTTCTAACTTTTCAGTAACCGCAGCACCATCAACATTAGCTAACACGTGTACTTTTAATCCAGTGCTATGATAAGGGTGAAGCGCACTTAAACCAACTTTAATGCCATAATATGAGCCGCCGATACCAATGGCGAGTACATCGGTAAACTTATCACCAGTAATACCCGTCAATTTTCCTGCGCAAACATCATCAACAATCTGAGCCATATATTGCTCAGCTTGTTCTACCTCTACAGCTTCCTTACCTAATATCTCATGCTTAACACTTAATGGAGCTCTTAAAACTGTATGTAAAACTGCCCGCTGTTCGGTATTATTGATTTTATCGCCACTGAACATACTCTTAATATGTTGAGGTAAATTACATCCCTCTGCCCACGAAATTAAATGAGATAATTCAGGTTTAGTAATATTTTGCTTAGAGTAATCAAGATGAAGGCTAGTGGCGCTTAGAGATAAATTTTCAACCCTATTAGAGTCTTCAAAAAGACTAAAAATCGAACGATTCAGAGCACAAGCGACTGCATTTTTGACTGTAATATTCTGGGTGAAAAAATCCATATTCTTAACGCTCATTTCTGCTCTAATAAAATTACACTGTACAATTAAATTACAGTTTTGAGGTAAGACTTAAATTCTTCACCTAACTCATCATGCCTTAAAGCATACTCAACATTTGCTTTCATATATCCCAGTTTAGAACCACAATCATGTGATTTTCCTGTCATATGAAAAGCTTCTACTGTTTCTCTTTCCATTAACATTGCAATAGCGTCAGTCAACTGAATTTCATCACCAGCACCTGGAGGAGTTAATTTAAGTAAATCCCAAATTTTTTCAGATAGCACATAACGGCCAACTACCGCTAAGTTAGAAGGTGCTTCTTCGACTGGAGGTTTTTCCACAACTGCAGTCATTGGCTTAGATTCTCCCGGCGATAACTCATGCCCTGCACAATCAACAACGCCATAATTACTAACAGCCTCCATTGGTACAGGCTCAACCATAATCTGACTATAACCACCTACTTCTTTATAGCGAGTAAGCATGGCTGCCAAATTTTCAGTTCGTAAATTGGCACTTGAATCATCTAAAATAACATCAGGCAGAACAACTACAAAGGGTTCATTACCAATAATAGGACGTGCTTTTAATACAGCATGCCCTAGCCCTTTAGCTTCACCTTGACGTACATGTAAAATAGTAACTTCTTTAGGGCAAATAGCCTGAATTTCATCGAGTAATTGTCGTTTTACACGCTTTTCTAATGTAGTTTCAAGCTCAAATGATTTATCAAAGTGATTTTCAATAGCATTTTTAGAAGAATGAGTTACTAATACTATTTCTTTAATGCCAGCGGCTACACATTCATCAACAATGTATTGGATCATTGGTTTATCTACAATAGGTAACATTTCTTTAGGAATAGCTTTCGTTGCAGGTAACATACGCGTACCCAAACCAGCGACAGGAATTACGGCTTTTGTTATTTTACTTGGCATTTTAATCCTTTATTTTATTAAACTTCACGAGCATAAGAAGATTCTAACTTACAATAGTAACTACGTCACTCTGAATCATCGCTATGAACCTGAATAAAACACCCTATTTCCCCATAAGACAAAGTAAGATTTATTGTTGAAAATCATTTAATCAAAATATTTCAAAAATAAATAACAATATTATTTGTAAAGAGCAATAATTGAACTAATATTATTATTGTTAGTGATAACAACTGAGTAGGATGCTCTTTTAAAGGACACTTCAGGATGAAGTTATATGACAGGATTGTCATAATAGGACGAATAAAACAGGGATGTGTTAATCATGGATGATTTCCTCTGTTTTATCATTTTATTAAACAAATGTATATAACTATTTCACCAAGATTTTTTACTTTTCTTAAGCTTATAAAAGAGGTTATTTATATCTTCCAACTCAATTAAGAGAATTGTTTTTACTATTAATCCTGTCTCTTATACACATCTGACGCTGCCGACGAAGAGGA
>CAJXUT010000120.1 GCA_913061365.1 uncultured Colwellia sp. | reverse complement strand
CGAGATTCCTCTACGTCTCGTGGGCTCGGAGATGTGTATAAGAGACAGATCATATATAGCGGTTTTTTATTAAGCTGTAGCGAAACAAGCTCTTACTTCAATAGTGATACAAATAATAAGAGTAAACACGCTACAACAACTAAAAGAGTAAAATATACCTGTGATAGAAATACAACACTATCCGTTAACTTTACTTCTACTACAGGCGAAGAAAGTAAAAACATTGCTATTATCAATGGCTTTGGCGATCAAGCTATTATTCTAGCAAACCAAGAAACTAAATCAGGCTTTCTTTATTCAAATGGTAGATACACTTTGCGTGGTAAAGAGACGCAAGCAAGTTGGACTGTCGGACGTATGGCCCCGGTTAAATGCTCAGTAGGTAACAAATTCATTGCGCAAAAAGAGACGAAATAAACATATCTCCATTCTGAGTTAAGATAAAGTGAAAAGCATTTTAACGGTATGCTAAACTAGCCGCCTGAAAATTATTATGCGTTTATTTAAGGTACTACCATGAGAAAAACATTTTCATTAACCCATGAAAAAATTAAAGGTCCACGACTTGTTGATGCAATTAAGCATGAGGTAAAAAAATACCTTAAAAGAGAAAGAAACAAAAAATTACCTGATGATGCTGATTTTTGGGATTTTGATTGTAAATACGGTCACAGTAAAGAATCAGCTGAAGTAATTCACACTTCTGAGCTTAATAAAAGCATTGATGATGCAGCACAAAATAATCTAGAAAGTTTCTACTTAGAAATTTTAGTAAAACCTGCTAAAAGAACTAAAAAACCGATTGATGATTTCGAAGAGTAGTCATTAGTAAAATTGCAAAGTAAATTTAGAGGTTAAAACGTCTATTTTTACTTTGTAAGTAAATAACTTCGCTACTTATATCGTTTGTCACTCTACTAAGCCCATACTCTGTTGGTAGTAAGTATATATACCTCCCCCATTATTCTTAGATTCGTACAGAGCAATATCCGCTTTCTTAAGTAAACCTTCTTGTTCACAAGCATCCTGAGGGCAAATTGAAATACCAACACTTGAACCAATATTGACTGTATTTCCTTGAACAATAAAAGTTTCTGCGAGTCCATCAATTACTCTTTGCGCATAAAATCCCACACTTTCTGGCTTATCTGGATGAATAACAAGAATTGCAAATTCATCACCACCTAACCTAGCAATGACATCAGTTTCCCGTGCATTATCAGTAAACACTTTGGCCACGGCTTTCAGCAGTTCATCACCAACAGGGTGACCAAAAGTATCATTAACCGTTTTAAACTTATCTAAATCAATCATCATTAATGCTAAGGATTTATTTTCACGATTAGCGAGTTTAATGCTTTGTTCAAAACGTTTTTCAAATTGTGTTCGGTTTGCAAGCCCTGTGAGTGAATCAGTCATAGCTAAGCGACGAATTTTATCGTCAGCTTTTTTACGATCGGTAATATCTTGCATTGCTCCTATTAAAGCTTGCTTTTCCCCCTGATAATAAACAATTTTACATAATGCTCTAACCCAAATAGAGCGTCCTTTCGCTGTAACCATTGATAATTCTAAATCATAAGGCACACCACTTTTAACTGCTTTTTCAATTGCTTGTGTGATTATAGGTTTACTTTCATCAGTAAAATAAGTAATTGCTTCTTTGACGGTGGGTACAAAGGTTAGCGGCAACTCAAAAATAGAGTATATCTCTTTACTCCAACTTAGATGTTCTGTTGGTATATTAAACTCCCACCCTCCAGTCGTTGAAAGATGACTAATATCTTCAAGCATCTTTCTTTGTAAAGATAGGTCTATCGTTCTTTTATAAACAATTTTTTCTAATTTCTTATTAGCACTCTTTTGAATTGAAGATTTCCAAAGTTGAATACATAACGTTGAAATGAGTAAAGTGAATACAGTAATAACTCCCCATATAAAGCCTTTGTTTTGATAGTAGATAGACAATGGTCGGTTCAAAATAACACTATCTTTAGGGAGGTTATCTAATTTAATATGCCACTTTTCCAACTGAGGCCAATTAAATACATATTGATTTATATCTTCCTGTACAACAGGTATATCAACTGGAGGTGTGCCCTGTAAAACTTTAAGACCAAGTTTGGCTGCCGTCATACCTTGACTATATCCCCCAATAACTTTTCCACCTATAACGTTGCCAGAAATATTAAAGTTCAGTAGTGCATAAATGGGTCTATCAATATTTTCTAAGAGTTCCTTTTGAATTTTTTCAAAGGTTAAGTAGTTGCCTTTTTTATCTTTAAAGTACACACCAAGTAGCACAAGCACGTTATCACTTAACCTTTCAAGTTGCCCTTTTAGTTGTTCAAACTCTAGGTTTTCTGCAAAAGTGACTCTAATTTTTGTATCTAGATTAGCTTTATAGAAATTATCAATCATGGTTTTAGTCCATGCTTTACCTGATAATGTGTAGTCATTTATGATAAATATTTCTTTAGCGTCAGGATGTAGTTTAAGCATTGTTTTGATAGTGTCGACATCAGAGAATTCTTCAGTTACTCCTGTAAATTCTGGGTGCTCTGCTATCTGCTCTGCTTTAAATTCATTTAAACCACAAAAAACAATGGGAACATTAGGGAAAAGAGCTCGGGTATTTTGGCGCAGAAAGTTAAATGCATTATTATCAGAGGAAAGGATAAGGTCTAACGAAATATTTTTATACTTTTCAGTATATAAGTTAAATAGCACATCAAAATACAGGTCATCGTAGTGACGCTTAGAAGCCATGTTTTCAATATGAAAAATATAATCAAACTCATCAGAATCTAATACATCCTTCACTGCTTGGGTAAGGTTTTTCACCCATGTCATTTCTTGATGGTAAGAGTTTAGAATTAAAATATTGCGTGTGACTTTAGGTTTTGAAATAACAGAGGAACTAATCAATAAACATACAATGCCTAAAACAAGACAGCTTTTTTTGATTATATTTTTTTGCTTGAAGAGAGAGTGAATAAAACTACACATAACACTTATTTTAGATAAGTAAGTATTATTTGCAAATAGCGATCTGAGATGACTCCATATAATCATTGATTATATACCTCTCTGATTTACCTTTGAAAATAGTCAATGCTACTATTGACTGAAATCCTATATCAAAATTTCAGAAACCATCTTCAATTTGTCAAAATTTATCCTTATGTAAATATACTCCAGTAGTAACCAATTAAAATAATGAACCAACAAAGTTGATTTTGATGATACTTATTTTCTGATAGTAATAATAACTGAACATCTCTTGTAATTTCTATGTTCTAGGTCATGTAATGAAGGTTTAATTACTGTCTCTAATTCTTTACTTAAATCGAGTTAATACCTCAAGGCTAATAAAAAAGCCCTCTAACAGAGGGCTATTATAAATTAATACTAGAGCTACAACTGCTAGTTTAATTTGGAAAAATACGGTTCTTTTGTATTAGCTTTCCTAAAATACTCTCTACAGATAAAGATGCCGTTTTAGCAAACTTCTCAGCTAAACCTTTTTTCACTTCATATTTTATGGCTACAATTTTATGTTTTTTACTCATTTTTTGTAAGTAATCATCACTTGTTTGAATGCTATCGACTAAGCCTAACTCTAACGCTTTAGTACCAAACCAATGCTCACCAGTAGCCACTTTATCCAGATCTAAACTTGGTCTGTGTTCACAAACAAAATCTTTAAATAAAACATGAGTTTCTTCTAATTCTTCAATAAATTTTTCTTTACCTTTTTCAGTGTTTTCACCAAACATAGTCACTGTACGTTTAAATTCGCCAGCAGTGAACTGTTCAAAATCTATATCATTTTTCTTTAATAATTTATTAAAATTAGGTAATTGAGCAATAACCCCAATTGAACCAAGGATAGCAAATGGCGCTGCGATTATATTATTCGCTACACAAGCCATCATATAGCCGCCAGAAGCAGCAACTTTATCAACAGAAACTGTAAGAGGGATATCTTGTTGGCGAATTCTATCTAATTGAGAGGAAGCTAAACCATAACCATGTACCATACCGCCGCCACTTTCTAAGCGAACAAAAACCTCATCTTTATTCGTTGCCACTGATAAGATAGCAGACACTTCTTCACGTAAAGAGCTGACTTCTTTGGCGTCAATACTGCCCTTAAAGTCAATCACAAATACTTTTGATTTGCTCTGTACTGCGTTATCACTGCTCGCATTATTATTCTTTTTAGCTAATTGCTTTTCTTCTTTAGCCTTTTTCTTTGCTGCGGCTTTATCTGCTTTTTCTTTTTGCTTTAACTCTTCCTTATTTAATAGAGCATGAATAACTTCTTGCTCTACATCTTCAAACTGCTCAGATAAGTCAGTTATTTCCAACTCACCTTTTTTGTGTTTTTGTTTTATTGCTGACACTGCGCCAATGGCAACAATGGCAATAACGGCTAAAACAAAAGTGATTGTTTTTGCTAAAAACAATCCGTATTCATATAAAAATTCCAAGCATTTCTCCCAAGATAGATATTTTAAAACAGTAACATTTTCAATTGTTCATTATATGGGGGTAAATATCCATAAAAAAACCCTCGTTAAAGAGGGTTTTTACTATTATAGACTTGAATAAGTTAGATCTTATTCAACCAGGTCGCTATCGAGTATAACGAGCTTAGATGCATCACTAGCTAAGAAAGAAGCAATTTGTGACTGCATTTCTGTCGTTGCTTTTAGTGCAAAGTCTGCACTTGCACTAACCCCTTCAACATGGGCAGGGTTTATCACAGAGCTATGATGACCATATAAGAATTTAACCACGCCAGAAACTTTACCATCTTCTGCTACTGTTGTTTCTGACAAGGTAGGTAAACCTAATAAACTAATAGCAGGTTCAGTGCCGCCTAGTGCTGCAAATGGCGCAGTATTAGTCACTACTTGGTCAGGTAAATTGTCATCACCATTACCAATAACTTCTATCAAATGGGTAGGAGTATTAGTCGCAGCCAAAGTATCCATATAACTAATAGGATCCCCTGAATCTAGCGTGGTTTGAGCTGCAAAAGTAAATAGAGCAAAAATGTTATTTAGACCTGCTTGTTGCTCAGGTAATAACGACGCGTAAAATTGATCATAAGCGGCTGTCAGCTGCTCTTGTGTAGCCGTAGAGCTGCCGTTACTATCTAATGGGTAACTTGAGTCAACTGCGGCTTTAAAAGCGGATGATGCTTGATAAGTTAAATTTGATTTAGCTAAACCTTCAAATGTAGGAGATTCTATACCAAAGTTAGCAAACATTAATCCTGGCGCCACAAAAGAGGTAGTTGATACTTTGAACATACCGTCTATTGCTGGATTTAAACTTGTATTTGCCAATCCTACAAAATTAATACCTGTAATTGCACCTAATGATAATCCCATAAAGTGAACTTTAGACGTATCAAGTTCTAAATCAATTTCACCACCTTCAAGATCAACTCCTCCCATAAAGTTTAAACCAAACCTTAATCCAAGAATATCGGCATTAGCTTGCTTGAAATTATCGCGTGCAGCAGGTAAGTAACCTAAGTTAGCAAAATGTAATGCTGAAATTGATGCATTAATATCATCATTACCGTCAAAATCTAAATCAAAACCACGGGTGCCATGTAATGGTAAATCAATAGCAACTGTCGCTAAGCCTTGAATTGAAAGTGCACCGGTAATAGCTAACATATGTTCTTTTTGTGAACGAAAGCCATGTTGTAAAATAACAATTGGCCAGCCGTTTTCAGGTTTAACTAAATCAGGTAACCCCATAGCGGTACGAACTTTGTTCGCTTCAACAATATCGGGTGTTGTCATTTGTACTTCTAGCTTACCTGGGTCTCCAATCCAAGGCATATCACTTGCTGCACTAGGAGCTGGAACTGGATTAAACTTTGTTATATGACGCTTAGTATCTAGAGGAAATAGTGAGCTTAAGTCTCGTAACCCTGGCGCAGCTAAACCTTGCGCTTGCGAAATAGCCATACAGGTCGCATCTGATACAGAGCCTGGAATTGCTTCAGCCGGGATAGCACTAGGATTTAGTTTATATAACCCTGCTAACATTGCGCCTGAATCACACAGTGCTTTAATATGACTATTCACGGGTGCTTTAGGATTGGCCATACTAGGAATACCTAGATAATAAGGTAATGTAATACTACCTTTCATATAGTTAGCACTTTTATATAGCTGAATTGACGTACTAGGAATTTGCCCTGCTAATACATCAGCCACAGAGATACCGGTATCTTGAATGCCTAATGTTGGATAAGATCCTGCCTGTAAATTAGCAACCATTAATGATTTTGCGGCAAAGTTAGCATCTGAAGTAGATTGCGTGGTCATCGCCATTGTATAAATCAAGCTATCTTTATCTGCGCCAGCAGCTACTATAGCATTCTCATAACTGTTAATAGCACCTTGTAAATCTCGCTGTTCTTCAAGGGGCAACGGGTTAGTAGTTATATCTTGGCGAACGGTATCATAAGTAACCGAACCAGAAATGGCTTTTCCGTTACTGTCTTTTAAGTTATTAGTCAGCGCTACAATATAGCTTGTCTTACTTTTAAAAGGCTTAAGAGGAATAACTAAAACATTATCACCAGAGCCTTGAGCGACAAAATCAACACCAAAGGTTAATTCATTTACAACGGTACAAGCAGCACCACGAGGAACTTCTTCACAACCAGAGTCGCCTCCCATTAACGCTTCATATATTTTTACTGAAGCGGGGTTAACGACTGAAGTATTATCAAGTGTTGTATCACCAGGAAAAGCTATTTCAAGCGCAAAAGGCTGTGCTACAGACCAACCATCAAGTGAGCCTATGGCAGTAGACGGGTCAGCATAGTTAGGTGATTCGATTTCACTCCCATCATCATTTTTTTCTCCTGAAATAATATTACCATCTTCATCTTTTGATACTGGTATATGTAAAGTACCATCAGGTGTATCTGAGAATAATAAATCATTTGGTACGGATAAAACGCCTGCACCGGGATCAAACACAACTCTTGCTGAAGCAACAATCGGTGTACCACTTTCAGTGATATCATTTTTAACATCGTCAATAGTTTCACTATCACAAGCACTTAAACCCAGTGCACTAATAATAGCTAAATTAAGAATTAGCTTGTTCATTTTATTTCCCCAATGCCTACTTTATATTTATATTTTTTTAAATAAGTATGATTTTATAGCTGCTATTTATCCATTTTTAACAACTCTAGCCTTAAGTGGATATTAAAACATCTCATTAGACCAGATGTAAAACTTAACGTAAGCGCTGACAATGTGCCAGTTTTTTTTTCACTTTTAATAAGGGTTTTTCAGTTTTAACCACCAAAATAAGCTAAAAATGCACATTTCTCTCGTCATTGAAAAAATCAAAGCGTAGAATAACGCAACTTAATTATTCACTCGAAAACAGAGCTACAAATGTTTGATTACTCCATCACAGAAAATTGTTTATCCAATAAAACTATCCTTGTTACAGGTGCTGGTGCTGGCATTGGCCGTGAAGCAGCAATAACTTATGCAAAGCTTGGCGCTACCGTTATTCTATTAGGTAAAACTGTCGATAAACTTGAAGCTGTTTACGATGAAATTATTGCCCTTAAATTAGCTGAACCAGCGATTATTCCTTTAGACTTAAAAGGCGCAACTAAACAGAACTATATTGATATGTCTGCGACTATTGCAGGTCAGTTTGGTAAATTAGATGGGGTATTACTTAATGCTTCAATGTTAGGTGAGTTAACACCATTCACTCAAATTCATGAACAAATTTTTAATGATGTTATGAAAGTTAATGTCACTGCTCAATGCTTATTAGCACAAGCATTAATACCAACATTACTATTAGCTGAAAATGCTTCTTTAGTGTTCACTTCATCAGGTGTAGGTAACCAAGGCCGTGCTTATTGGGGAGCTTATAGCATTTCTAAATTCGCGACTGAAGGTATGATGCAAGTGATTGCAGATGAGTATGAAAACTCAAACTTACGTGTAAATGCTATTAATCCAGGTGCTACTAAGACAAATATGCGTGCAAGTGCATACCCAGCTGAAGATAAAGATGAACTTGCAACACCAGCTGATATAATGCCTTTATATGTTTATTTGATGTCTGATGATAGCTTAACGATTAATGGACAAACGTTAAAAGCTCAATAAAACTATTCAACGCGTAAAATTAAAAAGTGATAAATTACTCTCTGTAATTTATCACTTTTTGTTTAGAAAACTACCTTAACTCTCTTCGCAATATTTTACCTACATTGGTTTTAGGTAAGTCTTCTCTAAACTCAACTAACTTAGGAACTTTATAGCTTGTTAAGTTTTCACGGCAATGTTTAATTAAGGCCGCTTCATCTAGTTCACCTTGCTTAGCAACAACAAATATTTTTACTTTTTCGCCACTTGCTTCATGAGGAACACCAATAGCAGCTGCTTCTAATACGCCATCGTGCATCATAACAACTTCTTCTATTTCATTAGGAAATACATTGAAGCCAGAAACTATGATCATATCTTTTTTGCGATCGACAATAGAGAAATATCCCTGTTCATCAACACAAGCAACATCTCCAGTTGCAAGCCAACCTTCGTGCAATATTTCGTTAGTTGCATCCTCGCGATTATAGTAACCTTTCATCACTTGTGGTCCTTTCACCCACATTTCACCAGATTCACCTATATCCGCTTCACTGCCATCATCACGCATGATTTTAATGTCTGTTGAAGGTGCAGGTAAACCGATAGTGCCATTATAGCTTTCTTGGTTATAAGGGCTTATCGTCACTAAAGGCGCACATTCGGTTAAGCCATATCCTTCCAGTAATCGTGTTGAAGTAACTTGTTGCCATTCTTCAGCAACAGGACGTTGAACAGCCATACCACCACCTAACGCCATTTTTAGTGATGAAAAGTCTAAGTCTTTAAATCCTGGGGTATTCAACAAACCATTAAATAACGTATTTACGCCCGTAATTGCACTGAACTTATATTTTTTTAGTTCTTTTACAAAGTTAGGCATGTCACGTGGGTTAGTAATTAGCAGGTTGGTACCGCCTAATGTCAGGAATGTTAAGCAATTGGCGGTTAAAGCAAAGATATGATAGAGCGGCAATGCAGTCACCACTAATTCACTACCTTCTTCAAGCATTGGCTTTATCGTTGCTTTTGCTTGCTCTAAATTAGCCACCATATTTCGATGAGTTAACATAGCCCCTTTTGATACGCCAGTAGTACCACCAGTGTATTGTAAGAAGGCTAAATCATCACCACATACCTCAACAGGCGTCAGTGTTAAGTTACGCCCTTTCATCAATGCGGCATTAAAGCGAATGGCATCAGGTAACTTAAACGCAGGCACCATTTTTTTCACGTATTTGACAACAGCATTAACAACAACACCTTTGACAAGGCCAAGCCGGTCACCCAATGAGGTCATGATCACATGTTCAACAGGCGTTCTATTCACAATTTTTTCTAAGGTTTGAGCAAAGTTTTCAATGATCAACATTGCTTTAGCACCAGAGTCTTTAAGCTGATGCTCTAATTCACGTTTGGTATAAAGCGGATTAACATTAACCACAGTTAACCCTGCAAGCAAGGCTCCAAATAATGCAATAGGATATTGCAATGTGTTTGGTACCATAATGGCAAACCTGTCACCTTTTTTAAGACCTAAATCTTGCTGTAAATATGCAGCGAATGCGGTAGCTTGCTGCGAGAGTTCCGCATAGCTAATTTGGGCTCCCATATTTATAAATGCCGTTCTATCACTATATTGATTAGTATATTTAGTAAACATAGCAACTAAAGAAGGATATTTATCTGGGTTTATTTCAAATGGAACGCCAGGGGGATAACTTTTTTCTAGCCATATTTTATCCATAATATCTTCCTCATAACTTTTTTTGACAACTATTTAACAATGCAATTCAATGCTTATAGTTCTTTTAATGATGCTTCTATTTAGTTGAAGCTTTTATTTTCTGCCACAGTTTTATCAAATTCCAACTGATACTACCAGTTAAATTTAAACAGTTGTTTGATATTGGCCTATTTTTATTATTTTACTAAAAATTGCTTAATCAATTGAGTTGTCTTTTGTGGTTGCTCCATATGAATATGATGACCACCTTTAAGTTCCACACTAGAAAAATCCTGAAATATATCTCCAAAATGTTTAAGGCCTGAACTAACCATGTCTATTCCATCAGTGCCGTAAATCAATTGCACTGGACATTTAATATCACGGATAAACTGTTCAGCCTGCTTTAATGTTAGCCTATATGGAGAGGTATTGCGTAAACGGGCATCCGATCGCCAACGATATCCTCCTGCTTCCTTAATTAAACCACGTTCAACTAACAATTTAGCATGTTCAAATTGAAGATCAGAGACATTCACACGTGCTTTAATGGCTGAATCAATGCTTTCATGATAGCGCTTTTTCTTGGCACCGCCCTGTTTATTATAGAGTGAGCTGCCCTTAAAACGACTAAGCATTCCATCGCGAAGTTGTTGAGTTGACTGCTCAGCTTCATTACTAATAAAGCCAATAGAATCAATTAAAACTAATGATTTAACTTTTTCAGGAAAAGCCGCTGCAAACGCACTGGCAACCATTCCGCCCATTGAATGGGCAATAATATCAACTTGTTGCCATTGGTTTACTTCAAATAATTGCAGTAAGTCATAAACCCAATCAATAAAGTGATAATGTGCATCCAAACTTTTATGGCTAGAGTTACCATGACCGGGCCAGTCGATAGCAATAAATCGCTTATTAGTTAACTCTGCTTCAAAATATGGCATCAATGGCAAGAAGCTTGCTGCGTTGTCTAACCAACCATGCAGACATAAAACAACATTGTCGTTAGTTTCTTGTTTACCACAAGCAATGCCTTGTAAGGACATAGTATCAAAAGAATATTTTACTTCTTCCAGTGTGTTTATCGGTGACATTTAATGACCTTAATTATATTTATTGGCACTTTTATAAAGTGAATACAACGCAACTAACGCTAACAAAAACCAAATTAAAACCCAAACAAATTCAGGAATAAAAGTCATTGCCGCCAGTGCTGCGCCATCGCCTAAATTACGTCCATCAAGTAAATATGACGGACTAAATAAGCTATTTAATAATATTAACATACCAAATAGTTGCATTAATTTTTGCAAATAATGGAGCTTGCTAACTTTAATGGTGAGTAAAAATAAAGCAGCTAATGCCGCTAGAATAAACCATGTTAGAAGATCACGTCCCCAAAAAATGATAGAACTAACAATGATTACAAAAACTACCAGTGAAAATGCTTGCGCTGCGCGTTGGTGGGCACTAGCTAATTTATATATACCCCATCCCCAAAGTGTTGCTCCAGCATAGCCTGCAAAGCTTATTATAAAATTGAGACCACCTTGCGTCGTACATAAACCTGCACCATTCGCAAATAATTGTATTCGCAATACACTTCCACCAGTAGCAAGTGCAGCTAAACCATGGCTGATTTCATGAAAATAGCTTTCAAGCCAATTAAATGGAATAGAGACTAGTGGCAATTGCCTAATTACTATCGCGACAATAAGTAGAATAAAAAAGTGGTATTTTTGCCAAAGGCTGACTGAGCTTTTTAGAGATGTATTAGACATTAAGAACTGTCTCTTATACACATCTGACGCTGCCGACGAAGAGGATAGTGGAGATCTCGG
>CAJXUT010000119.1 GCA_913061365.1 uncultured Colwellia sp. | reverse complement strand
CTCTACGTCTCGTGGGCTCGGAGATGTGTATAAGAGACAGCAAATACAACACTAAAGATTTGTTACTTTCAAAATTCCAATTGTTTGATAATACGTGAGCATTTGCTTTGCAACAAGTAAAGCATATAAATATTAATTATTATTTACATTCACATTAATATAATCAGCGAACTACACTTTAAAATATGTTATTTTCATCAGAAATTATCGTTCTACTTTTGATTTACTTTACTTACAAAAATATTTTCCTATGGCATCTATGGCAACACTAAAAGAAAATAGTTCAATCCGGTTAGACAAGTGGCTTTGGGCTGCTCGCTTTTTCAAAACGCGCACTATTGCAAAACAAATGATTGATGGTGGCAAAGTGTTCTATAACGGTCAACGAACTAAGTCAGGAAAAGCAGTTGTGATAGGAGACTCTGTAAAGATTCGTCAAGGTTTTGATGAAAGAGAAGTAAAAGTTATAGCCTTAGCCGATAAAAGGCGTGACGCAACTTTTGCACAAACCTTATATGAAGAAACAGAGCAAAGTATTGAAACAAGAGAGAAAAATAGTTTAGCACGCCAACAAGGGATATTACTTAGTCCGGCAAGCGATACTAAACCCGATAAAAAACAACGTAGAAAACTTAGAGAATTTAAAGAAAGGATATAAGCAGAATGCCTATTACCAATACCCCTAACAGCAAAACTTCAGCCAATGACATACTTAATCGCTATTTATTTAATGACATGCACGTGCGTGGAGAATTAGTACAATTAAGTAAAAGCTATCAAAGCATCGTTAAAAACCATGATTACCCTGTTGGTGTTCGCTTGTTATTAGGTGAATTAATGGCTGCAACTTGTTTACTTAGCGCCACATTAAAATTCGAAGGAGAAATTACCGTACAATTACAAGGTGATGGCCCTATTGGATACATGACGGTAAATGGTGATAACAACCAGCAAATGCGTGGTATCGCCAAATTAAAACCAGAACAAGCCGATACCAATGCTAGTTCATTACATGAACTGATAGGCAAAGGCACAATGGTAATTACTATTCAACCTGACAAAGGTGAAGCTTATCAAGGTGTTGTTGCATTAGAACAAGCAACACTGGCAGAATGTATTGCACATTATTTTGAAGTATCGGAGCAAATTCCTACTAAGGTTTGGTTATTTTGCGATGACGATAAACAACAAGCTGCCGGTAGTTTAATACAACTACTACCTGATGGAGATGGTGGCGCTGAAAACTTAGCTAAACAAGAAAGTGACTTTGAGCATATAGCTCAATTAACCAACACCATTAAAGCAGAAGAGATTTTTTCTCTTGAAGCGGAAGCCTTGCTGTATCGTTTATATCATCAAGAAAAAGTCAGTTTATTTGATCCTCAAGCTGTCAGCTATCAATGTGGGTGTTCACGAAATAAATGCTTAGGGGCTATTGCTCAAATAGAACCCAGTGAAATTGAATCTATTTTATCAGAGCAAAATAAAATATCGATGACCTGTGATTATTGCTTAACAACTTATGACTTTTTTCATGAAGATCTTAAAAGTTTCATTTCGAAAGATAAGCATTAAACACGAGCTTTCATTTTATTAACATTTATTTCTAGAAAACACTCTTTTAGATAATTATCACCTAAAAGAGTGCCTAAGCCCTGTTCTGCCTCAGCCCTTACCCCTATTGTCGTTATAAAATCACATAAAAGAAACTTTTCCCTATTTTCACTATTTATGTAGCTTATACGAAAACTTTCACTTTAGGTTATATTTTACTTTCGTTTTGGAGCATAATCCCATAGAATGTCGGGTTATAAGCACAACGAAAATTTTAGACCTAACCACCAATTAAAATTCGTCATACATTTAGGAGTAAATTCGCTATGACCGCCCCAGAAAACTCAATTGATTTGTCACAATACGGCATTAATGATGTTACAGAAGTTGTTTACAATCCATCTTATGAGTTACTTTTTAGTGAAGAAACAAAAGCCGACCTAGAAGGTTTTGATAAGGGTGTCGTAACTGAACTCGGTGCAGTAAATGTAGATACTGGCATTTTTACCGGTCGTTCTCCTAAAGACAAATACATTGTTCGTGATGATATTACACGTGATACCGTTTGGTGGTCAGATCAAGGTAAAAACGATAACAAAGCAATGACTCCTGAAACATGGGATCATTTAAAAGGCTTAGTAACAACTCAGCTTTCTGGTCAACGTTTATTTGTTGTTGATACTTTTTGTGGCGCTGATGAAGCAACACGCTTAAAAGTTCGTTTTATTACTCAAGTTGCATGGCAAGCGCATTTTGTTAAGAACATGTTCATTCGTCCAAGTGCTGAAGAATTAAAAACATACGAACCAGATTTCGTTGTAATGAATGGCGCTAAAACAGTTAATGATAAGTGGGAAGAACAAGGTCTTAACTCTGAAAACTTTGTTGCATTCAACTTAACTGAAAAAGTACAATTAATTGGTGGTACTTGGTACGGCGGCGAAATGAAAAAAGGTATGTTCTCAATGATGAACTACTACCTTCCTCTTCAAGGCATCGCTTCAATGCACTGTAGTGCAAACGTTGGCGAAGATGGCGACACTGCAATTTTCTTCGGTTTATCTGGAACAGGTAAAACGACACTTTCAACAGATCCAAAACGCCAATTAATTGGTGATGATGAACATGGTTGGGATGATAATGGTGTATTTAACTTTGAAGGTGGTTGTTACGCAAAAACAATTAACTTAAGCAAAGAAAATGAACCTGACATTTACAATGCTATTCGTCGTGATGCATTACTAGAAAATGTAACGGTTAATGCTGAAGGTAAAATTGATTTTGATGATAATTCAAAAACTGAAAACACTCGTGTTTCTTACCCTATTCACCACATTGACAATATCGTTAAACCAGTATCTCGTGCAGGTCATGCTAAGAAAGTAATTTTCTTAACGGCTGATGCATTTGGTGTACTACCTCCAGTTGCTAAATTAACTCCTGAGCAAACTGAATATTACTTCTTGTCTGGTTTTACCGCTAAACTTGCTGGTACTGAGCGTGGTATTACTGAACCAACGCCTACTTTCTCTAGCTGTTTTGGTGCTGCTTTCTTAAGCTTACACCCTACACAATATGCTGAAGTGTTACAAAAGCGTATGTCAGCAGTTGGCGCAGAAGCTTATTTAGTTAACACTGGTTGGAATGGCACAGGCAAGCGTATTTCAATTAAAGCAACTCGTGCAATTATCGATTCTATTTTAGACGGTTCAATTGACGAAGCTGAAACTACAGTTATTCCAATGTTCAACTTAGAAGTTCCAAACTCTGTTGCAGGTGTTGAAGGTGATATCCTTGACCCAAGAAAAACTTATGAAGATGCTAACGATTGGCATAACAAAGCTGTTGATTTAGCTAACCGTTTTGTAAATAACTTCGATAAGTTCACTGATACTGAAAATGGTAAAGCATTAGTAGCTGCAGGACCGCAACTGTAATTAACCTATAATTACTAAGCGATATAAAGCATAGATACAAAAAAGGCCACTCATCGTTAACGATGAGTGGCCTTTTTAATTAAGAAAAAATTAAAACTTTAATGGCAGGCTAACTTTTGCTTGCAAACCACCTTCAGGTTTATTTGACAGTTCAACATAACCACCGTGTGTGTCAATTATACGCTTGATAATCGCCAAGCCTAAACCACTTCCTACTGCTCCCCTCGCTTTGTCACCTTGAGTAAACGGTTGAAACAATCGTTCAATGTCAGAGTCAGGAATACCTTCACCATGATCACTGACAATAAAATATGCAACACTTCTCTGGTTATCAACGCCAGTAAAGATTTCTATATCGCCCTCAGTGTAACGCAGTGCATTCTGAATTAAATTAGCCAGTACACGTTTTACTGCCACATGACGCAAAGGGATTTTAGGGCACTCACTGGTATTAAGATGTATGCTGCGATTACTCGGGATTTCAACGTTAGCAACTTCTTCTATCAACACGTTTAAATCGCCTAACACAGCTTTATCTTTTGAATCATGACGAATGTAATCAATGAATTGATCAATAATATTATTCATATCATTGATATCAGTTTCAATACCTTCTTTAAGAAACTCATCTTGCGCTGACATCATTTCGCTCGCTAAACGTATACGCGTTAATGGGGTGCGTAAATCATGAGAAATACCCGCCATTAAGAGGTTTCTATCATCTTCTAATTGTTTAATCCCTTTTGACATATGATTAAACGCTTGGGTTACTGCCATAATTTCAGATGTTCCATGCTCTTTTAAGGGATCGGGAAAATCTCCTCGTCCAACATCTTCAGCAGCATGTTGCAAAGACTTTAACGGTCTATTGATCTGCCTTACAAATAACCAACCTCCAGCAACACTCAGCACGCCAATAATACCGAGAAAGAATACCAAAGGAGAGAAATTTGCTTCTTCTAAACCTAATAAAGGAATTTTTACCCAAAGGTTAGGTGCTTGTGGTGGCCTTATCCAAAAAAGGTACTCGTCTCCTTGCGAAATACGTACCTCAGCAGCACCACCAAGTAGTGCTGACATTTGTTCACTTCGATAAGGGTAATAACCTGCTGAACCTAAACCTAATCTTAACGCTTCGGCTTCTCGATATACGCCAATTCCTGTTTCATGATGAAAAGCTTCAGCCATTTTAGGACTTAATCGAGCATCTTTTATATCAATAAAAACAACGCGTATTTGCTTAGCTAGCAATTGGTTTATCTGCTGTTGATTCGGTTCAATCACATATAATGCAAAAGATACATATGACACAACTTGATTTACAAACAGTAAAAAGCCAATTAATAAAACGGTTTGGCCAAAGGCACTTCGAGGTAATACTTTCATAACAACATCAGTTCAACAATTAAGAAACTTTACCGTCTGGTACAAAAACATAACCTAATCCCCAAACTGTTTGTAAATATCGAGGTTTAGCGGGATCAGCCTCCAGCATTCTGCGTAAACGCGATACTTGTACATCAATGCTACGCTCAAGGGCAGAGTAATCTCGTCCTCTTGCTAAATTCATTAATTTATCACGAGATAATGGTTCTCTAGGATGGGTCACTAATGCTTTTAATACCGCAAACTCACCACTTGTTAAAGGCATACTTACATCACCTTTTACCATTTCTCGGGTTGCTAAATTAAGGTGATATTCACCAAAAGAGATGGCATTTTCTTCCATAGAAGGGGCGCCAGGAGCTTCATGTACACGACGACGCAAAACAGCTTTTATACGGGCTAATAGTTCGCGAGGATTAAAAGGCTTAGGAATATAATCATCTGCACCAAGCTCTAAACCAATTATACGGTCAACTTCATCACCTTTAGCCGTTAACATAACAATCGGAATATTATTATTTTGTTGACGTAAGCGTCGGCAAATTGATAAGCCATCTTCACCGGGTAGCATTAAATCTAATACCAATAAGTGAAAGTTTTCACGTTCAATCAACCTATCCATTTGCTCTGAATTAGCTGCACTACGTACCACAAAACCCTGCTCAACCAAATAACGTTCCAATAAAGAACGTAAACGCATATCATCATCAACTACTAATATTTTTTGAGTTTCTTGGGTCATTCTATTTCTCGCAATACGTTTACAAATTAATATAGTGTTCATCTTACTATAAGTGATGTGTGTAGTGATTGGAAAGATTGAAAAGTAAATACCTACATCTATTTGTTACAATTTATGACTATAAGTCACTCATATAAAAGACATTGAAAAAAGTAGGTTGTAATAGCTTATTTTAAATAATGAATTGCTTGTTCTGTGACACACTGAGTAAGGCTTTTTTGGCGTTCGCTGCTTGAGAGTGAAGTAATCGCGGAGTTAACTAATTGCATCTTTTTTTGCCGTTCTACTGCTGATAAATGAGCTAACTGTGAGTGAAAACATCCTTTTAAACCAAAGTTAATAGCAACTTCAGACTTTATGGTGTCTTCCCCTAGGCACTGCATTAATTTTTGAGCCAACGTATTCTTGTCCATAGTTAGGATCAGATCATTCAACTGATAAACGGTTGGATCTGTTTTACGTTCAAAATTGCAAGCATAAAACATATCAGCAACGGCAATCACTGGAATCAACTGCCGATGTTGCTCGCTAAACTTTTGTTTTAGCCAAATATTACGCTCTTGAATACTTTGGTTACTTTCATTTTCTTGACTATAAGTTTTTGCTAACGAAATATTTGTAAACAATATAAAAAATGACAAGATAAAGAATATTTTCATTGGGATAGACTAACTTATTAAATCAGAGTAAAAATTAAAACGTTTAGGTTATCAAAATCAGTAGCCAAAATAACCATGATCTTTATCTCAGTATACTAATTAATATTATCGTTTTGATCTAGCATACCTCACCCAAATATATATACCACTTAACGAAAGTAATATCAGTAAAATAGCCACTGCATCCATAAACAATACGCCAACTAATCCTAAAATACGGCCACTGTGAGCATCTAAGATAATACGTTCTAACGTTAAAAATTGTGAACGATAAGCCAGTGCAGCTTGTTGAAGCTTTTGTGAAGAAACAGTTTCTGACATTATCCACTCAGGTTCTATTAGCGGATGTATATTTTGCCAGAGGAGAAAGTCACCATCACTTTGATAATACCCCGATGCTGTTTTTACAACGATTATATTGTTATTAAGGTTTAACGCTTCAATACCTTCTGGAATGCCTGTTTCAACTCCCAACTGATCGAGCATTTCACCTTGCTTATCATATATGTACAAATGACTTTGACTAGCGATAACAAATACATCAATGATTGTATCTTTTGATATGTTAATAGCCATAGCGCCAGCACTAACTATATCAGTCGCGCTTTCAAACAATAACTCATCATCAAGCCAAACAATATTATTGGTTACTCGTAATAAGCCTTGTTGATAAAAACGAATATCTTCAGGTGTTGCAATGCCATAGTGATCTAACAGCAAGGTATTTTTAATTGGTTGGTGTGCTAAAGATAGCGTTGCAGTGTGATTAAGCGCTACACCCGTGATAGATAGGAAGATAATAAAAAAAGCGGCCATTATGCCAAGTTTTCTGTGCCATTCACGTAAATGACGAATCAAACGATTTTGTAAAGATTTGGATGGTTTCATTGCTGATATATTTAGAGTAGCCTAGCGCTATTTTGCCGTATAGCTTTACTTTTAGCTAGTCATTATAAACTATCAATCAACAACTTTAGTATTTAACCAAAGCGCTAAACGGGCTACCTTCTTTGTTGCTCTCACAGATAGTGTTGCGCCAGTAATTCCATCAATATGTTTATTTAGACGAATATCTTTGTTCAACTCCGCATTTATAAACTGTTGTGAGAAAAACTCATGTCGAACTTCATCCCCACGACTTTCTCTAAATGTTAAAACTTTAAAGTGAGCAATTTGATTATTTTTAATGTGTACGCCAATTGTGATCGGTTTTTCTTTGCCTATTTCATTTAAAACCCACACGGTTTGGTTATCTGCTTGCCAGTAACGAATACGCATACGATTAAATTTATGCTGTAAAATATCAGCAACAGCTGATTTATCCGCTTTGCTTAACCATAAAACCTTTGACTCAGGTGTAATATTAACAAATGCTTGGCTGATAAAATCGGCGGGAGTTTGATACACTCCTTTAGCTGCTACGCTTACCTGACTAAAGGTTATCGCGATAACAAAAAGAGTTAAAGAAAGAAGTTTATTCATATCAACACCCGCTAGTTTTTTCCAAAGAGTGAATAGCATCTTAGTGCCATTCACTTTTTAAAATATAATTAACTGCTTTTAAAAGCGGTTAATTAAAATTGGTAACCAAAACCTAAGTTAAAGCCTTTATCGTCTTTAGCGCCACCAAGATCTTCATAATCTGCTTTTAATACTACATTTTCATGAAGATAGTAGTTAACACCTACGCTTGTTGACTCAACAGCTGTTGATGCACTATTTCCAGCATTATTGTCGTATTCAGCGTAACGAGCAAATACACCTACTTTTTCATTAAACTGGTAAGACGGTTCTACATAAAAACCTGTTTGCTCATCACGACCTAATGCTTTTGCTTCAGCGCCATCAATGTCCCAACGTGCATATAAAGCGCGAACAGTGAAGTTATCAACTTGATAAATTGCATGTGCTTCTAATAACGTTGCATCAGCTTTATCAATAGGTGCTGTAAAGCTATCATCAGCGGCACCTTGCGTAATATCTGTTTGATATTGTACTGTTGCTGCTAGTTCTAATCCTGCAACACCTGTGTATTTAACGCGACCAGTATAAGCAAGGTTTTCAGCAGTAGCTTTTGCTACTTTTTGACGGCCATTACGAATTTTAAAATCATCACTAACTTCTAAACCACTTGTTACTGCACCGTCAATACTAACGCCGCCAGTTGGCTTGTAATTAAATGCTACACCAGCTTCCCACCATGTAGCTGGGATAATATTCTTCTCTACGCCGTTACGTTCAACACCATAAAATGTTGGTGGCTCATGTGTTTCATTGATAATGCCAACAGGAATTAAAAACAAACCTACTTTTGAGCTAAGGCCTTCTTTAATATCAACTTCAACATAAGCTTGTTCAAGTTCAACTTCACCTGACTTACCTTCGCCAGCGATAGAGTGTTCTAATTCAAACTCTGAGAAAAAGCGTACTGAGTCACTAAACTCATGGCCGAAAAATAAAACAAAGCGATGAAAATCAATTTTGGCATCACTGTTATCATAGTTGTTATAGTGTAATTCACCGTAACCACCAATTGTTGTATTAGCAAAAGCACTTTCTTCTGCTTTCACATCAAGTTGATCTGCTGTTACATTAACTTTTCGATCTGTTTCATCAAGACGCTTTTCTAATGATGCTAAAACTTTTTGTTGTTCTGCAATCACTTTACGTAATTCATCAGTCTCTTGGTTCGCTATTGCTGCGTTACTGGCAAAAAGGCCAACTAGTGCAGAAGCAATTAGTGTTTTTTTAATCATGTTTTAAGTTCCGATATAATGTTATTTAATTTTTATAGTGCTAATAATTTAGCTAATTTGGTTATTAAAAGAGACGATTGGAAAGTTTTAGCGTAGCGCGTCTCTCTTAAAAGTGGCGCTATTAAATCATGACTCGTAATAGGAATCAATATCGTTTGTATTATTCTTTAATATATCTAATCTTTCTTTGATATAAAACAATACCTGTTTTTATTTATCTAGTAATACAGAGATTCTGACGTAAAAGATGAGATGTTTTTTGCTTGAGGATGCTTATAGCGTAGGATTTTAACGATAAGAGAAGTGAAAATTACCCGTAATAAATAGAGTTATTACGGGCTTTAATGATTAACTGTAATAAAAATTAAAGCGTATTAAGCTTTTGCACTCTCACGAGAAGATACACGTTCATACCAGTCTAAAATATGAGTATATTTTTCATCAACTCGTATTTTTACTACGCGGGCAAAGTCGATAGTACATAATAACGTGATGTCAGCAATACTGAAGTAATCGCCAACTAGGTATTCAGATTTACTAAGGTGCTCATTTAATGCTTCAAAATATGCTATCGCATTTTCACCTGAAGCACTTCCCCATTCAGCAATAGGTTTCATACGATCTTTAAAAAAACCTGTTGAGTGCACAAAGCACATACTAACAGGTTGTAATAGATGAAATTCTACTCTACGTTGCCACATTTCAACTTGTGCTTTTTCTAATGCACTACGCCCCATCAACGGGCTTTCAGGTTCGAGTTCTTCAAAGTATCGGCAAATAGCAACTGTTTCACCAATACATGTGCCATCATCTAATTCTAAAAATGGTAATTTAGTTGTTGGATTTTTAACTTTCATTTCTGGAGTAAGGTTATCACCAGCAGCAATGTCAACTTCTTGGTAGTTCATTTCAATATTTTTTTCGGCAAGAAACATACGCACTCTACGAGGATTTGGTGCTTTATGCGTTTGATAAATTTTCATTCTTTAATTACCCTTTAGTTTTAGTCATTTAATTTAGCTTACTGTAGTCTGGTGTTGAAACCAAGCAACTAAATATACGTTCGATATTTATCTACATTACTTACTTAAATCAGCCATCTGTAATTTTCGCGCTATAGTCGCATCTAAAGTGCCTTTTTTAATAGCCAGTTCAGTTTCTAGTGCTTGTCTTTCTTGTACTGATTTTTTATCTTCTTTACTTTTTAACATTTCTATTTGAATAGTAAGTTCTAATATTTCTAAAGAGAGTTCACGGATTTCTTTATCGATATCACTCTCATCAGCATTTCCTTTTGTAGAAACCTCTTCTTTTGCTGTCGTTTTATTTGAGATAGAGAATGATTTTTTTTGAGTTTCTTCAGATTCAGATAATTTTTTACGGGAAGCTTCTGATATGTCCACCTGATCAGGCTGTAAATATTTATCTTTTGATGGCGTACTTAATTGATTTTCAGCAGAGGCAACCCTGTCTGCGGGTAAATTCATCTCTTGAGAGGTGTTTTTATTTATAGATGAAATAGCATTATTGGTGGCTGAAATACTTTCCATAATCAATTCCTTTAAGTGTCCTTTAAGACCAGTATAAGTTAATTTTGCTCACTGTAAATTAACTTATAAAAATATCGAATAGAACATTTTGCAGTAAACACCCACATTTAAACGATTTTTATTTATATTCGCTTCTATACTATTCACTTATAGCTTCTGCTCAAGTAAAATTTACAGCGTAAGGATTAATTAAGCTTTGTACGAGCAAGGTTACCTTTAAACACATTTTAAAATAGTTTGAATAAATCAGGGAAATATTATGAATGTAGAAGAAATGATTGAGCAAGTCACACAAATGACATTACTCTATGGTCCAAAATTACTCGGAGCAATAGCGGTATGGATTATTGGTGGATGGATTGTAAAAGCCATTGGTCGTGGTGTAGAAGCTGCGTTAAATAAAGGTGGTACGGATCCTTCATTAATGCCTTTTCTTACGGGCGTTGTAAATGGCCTATTAAGAGTAATGTTAATTATCACGGTGCTAGGAATGTTAGGCATCGAGATGACCTCATTTATAGCTATTTTGGGTGCAGCTGGTTTAGCCGTTGGTATGGCATTATCAGGTACATTACAAAACTTTGCTGGTGGTGTAATGATACTTATCTTCAAACCATTCAAGGCTGGTGATGTTATCGAAGCACAAGGTTATATAGGCTCTGTTTCTGAGATACAAATTTTCAACACCATCATGAAAACTCCTGATAATAAAACAATCATTATTCCAAATGGTGGTTTATCAACATCATCAATGATTAATTATTCAACTGAAGCGAAAAGACGTGTAGATTGGACTATTGGTATTGGTTACGGAGATGACGTAGATAAAGCAAGAGCTGTTATCAAACGTTTATGTGACGAAGATGCACGCATTTTAAAAGATCCTGAAGTATTTATTGCTGTTTCAGCACTCGCTGATAGCTCTGTTAACTTTGCCGTTAGAGCATGGGTAAATGCAGCAGATTACTGGGGCGTATACTTTGAGTTGAATGAAAAAGTATACAAAACATTTGAAAGTGAAGGATTAAACATTCCTTACCCACAAATGGATGTTCACATTCATAAAGATGCATAATTTTTAGTAAGCTATATAGCAAAGTAAAAATTTATAGACGCTAACAAAAATATTGACCTATTTAAAAACCGAGCCAATGAATGTGGCTCGCTTTTTTATTTGTTTTCATTGACATGTAATTAGAAAAGTACTCACCTTGTAGCAATGGTTACTATTATCACCTGTCTCTTATACACATCTGACGCTGCCGACGAAGAGGATAGTGTAGAT
>CAJXUT010000118.1 GCA_913061365.1 uncultured Colwellia sp. | reverse complement strand
CTTCGTCGGCAGCGTCAGATGTGTATAAGAGACAGCAATAACAATATCACCAAAGCCAGAGCTGTATAATCGACCTGCAGCAATGATAAAAACCTTAAATAATCAACTAACTCAATACGAAGTTGATTTTCAGTCAAGCATTGCTGAGGCTGAAGAATATAAACACCTCTTTACTATTGCCCCTGAAATGAAAACAATTATTGAAGCTCACTTTTTAGAAGCGAGAAATCAATCAAACCAGCTTCTAGGTAAAATAACAGCAGTAAAAAACATTATCGGAAACGTCGAATCGAGTAATCAATAATGAAATTAAGGAAGTGGCAAAGTGAATGTGTAATTTCAGCCATAGAGAAATACAAAAAGAATAGACATTTTCTATGCTTAGCTACACCAGCAGCGGGTAAAACACTAATGGCTGCTGTGCTAGCTAAAGAGTTAAAAGGTGTTGGGTTAATAGATTTTGTTATTTGCTTCTCACCAAGTTTAACTGTAGCCAATAGTATTGAAGCCACGTTTAGCAAGGTACTAAATGCTCGATTCGATGGTGTAATTGGTGCTTTAGGAAAGTCATACACGTATCAATCCATGCTCCATCTAAATGAAGAGTTTTGGGATATATTAGCTAGTCATAAAGTGCTGGTAATATTTGATGAAATTCACCACTGTGCAGGTGATTCAGAAGATAATGTTAACGCATGGGGAGAACCTATTCTCTCATACATAAAAAACAAAGCCACTTATACACTTGAGCTTTCAGGTACGCCATGGCGTTCAGATACATTACCGATCACATTATCTGAATATTCAGATTTAAATGGAAAAATAAAATGTGATTATGTTTATGGGTTATCTCAAGCAATTAATGACAAGGTTTGTCGTAGTCCTAATATCGTATTAATTGATAATGAAAACATCGTCATCACTAAAAAAGAGACTGATACACAAACGTTCACAAGTTTTATTGAATTGTTTAATAAAAACATCATCAGCTATAGTGAGTTAGTCCAAAATAAAACAGCGTTGAAATATATTCTTAGGCGAGCCATTAATAAACTCCAAACTATCAGACTTTTAAACGGTAATGCTGGTGGTTTAATTGTCGCTTCTTCAGTTACACACGCTAATGATATTCATCAATTGATGACTTTATATTTTAATCAAGACGCAGTAGTTGTTACTCACAAGCAACCTAATGCTACCCATATTATTAATAACTTCAGGCAAAGCCAGCAAGCATGGATAATCAGCGTTGGTATGATATCTGAGGGAACTGATATTCCAAGGTTACAAGTATGTTGTCACTTGAGTAGGGTAAAAACAGAGCTCTATTTCAGACAAATATTAGGTCGAATTCTTCGCATTACGCAAACAAGCAATGAACAAGCATGGCTTTATACCTTTTCAGAGCCCAGTTTAAGCGAGTTCGCTCATCGACTAGATCAAGAAGTTCCAGATCAAAATATTCTGAAAAATGAACACTTCTCATCAATTGATTCGAACAACACAAAAATAAGATCGCATGTTTTGAATAATAATGAGCATGAAGATGATATTAAAAAAACAACAATTTCTATTTCTGATGCCGTAGATAAAAGCTCGAATACAAACGATAAAATTGCCTACATTGATATTATCGGAAATTTTCGCCAACAAGTTATCAATACTTTTAATTCGCCATTTTAATGCCCTAAAATTGATAGTTTTAAAAAGAATTTAAACCAAACTTTTCCAACTAAAATTAATTTACGCTACTGCTTTTTAAGTTTATAAAAAAGAACAACATAATACTCTTAAACCATTTAACTTATTTGTTACACTGGGTACATTATTTTTAGTATTCATCTAAGTTTTAAGAACTATGTCAGATTTCAAGAAAATTGAAGCGTTAGAAAAACGTTTATGGTCAGCAGCCGATTCTCTCCGTGCCAACACTGGCCTTACAGCTCAAGAATACTCACGTCCAATATTAGGCTTGATTTTCCTTAAGTATGCTGAATTTCGTTTTACTCAAGCGAAAGAACGTATTGAAGCCAAAGGCAGTTCTCGTCGTCGTGGTACTGGCGATATAAAATCTCAAATTCAAGCTGAAGGCGCGATGTTTGTGCCAGACGATGCTTTGTACGCAAATTTACTGGCATTACCTGAAGGCTCAAACATTGGTCTGCAAGTTAATAACGCCATGAAAGCGTTAGAAGCTGACAATGAATCGATTAAAGACGCATTACCAAAAACCTATACCCGTTTTGATAACGACATTCTAAAAGGTTTACTTAAAAACTTTACCGCGATTGATTTTGGTTTAGGCTCAGACATCTTTGGTCGTATTTATGAATACTTCCTTAACGAGTTTGCTAAAACCGAAGGTCAAGGCGGTGGTGAGTTCTTCACACCATCGGCCTTAGTACGTTTAATTACTGAAGTGATTGAACCGTATCACGGTAAAGTATTTGACGCTGCCTGTGGCAGTGGTGGTATGTTTGTCAGTTCTGCGGACTTTGTTGCTAGTCACAATAAATCAGCCTCTGATGAGTTATCGATATTCGGTCAAGAGAAAACAGGCGATACCGTACGTTTATCAAAAATGAACTTAGCGGTTCATGGTTTACAAGGTGATATTCGAGAGGGTAACTCGTATTACGAAGACCCGTTTGATCTAGCCAAGGGTGAAATCATCGATGGCAAGCAATACGGTCAGTTCGACAGAGTAATGGCGAACCCACCGTTCAACGTAAATGAAATTCAAAAAGACCGTTTAGAAGGTGACAAACAACGTTTTCCTTTTGGTATGCCACGTAACGATAACGGTAACTACCTTTGGATACAGTTGTTTTACGCTGCATTGAACAAAACAGGCCGTGCAGGTTTTGTTATGGCAAATTCTGCCAGTGATGCCCGTGGCTCTGAGCAATATATTCGCCAACAACTGATTGAAGACGATGGCGTAGATGTAATGGTTGCCGTATCAAGTAACTTCTTCTATACCGTTACTTTACCTTGTGCCTTATGGTTTTTAGATAAAAACAAACCCGCCAAGAACAAAGACAAAGTATTGTTTATTGATGCACGCCATATTTTCCGTCAAGTGACTCGTGCAGTGCGAGATTACAGTAGTGAACAGCTCAACTTTATCGCTAATATTGTGCGTTTATACCGTGGACAAGACATTGATAACACCTACCTAGAAACACACCCAGATACAGGTAACGATGGTAGTTATTCACTTGAAGCTTTCTTTAAAAGTGACAGCGGTGAAGTTACTGATGGTAAGTTGGAATACCAAGATATTGCTGGCCTTTGTAAAGTAGCGACCAAAGCGGAAATTATAGATCAGGGTTATAGCTTAAATCCAGGTCGTTATGTTGGTATTGCTGAAGGCGAACAAGAGCATGATGAAGACTTTGCTGCTAAGTTAGAAGCTTTACAAGAAGAGTTAGAAGTTTTGAATGCAGAAGCTCATGAACTTGAAGGCTCTATAGCACTCAATATATCTAAAATTATTGGGAGCATATAATGAGTGAGTTCACAACAGTCACTTTAGAGGGGGTTTGTACTAAAGTAACAGATGGAACTCATGATTCCCCAAAACTTCAAGAGTTTGGTGTTCCGTTTATTAAAGCAAAACATATAACTAAAGGTTTAGTCGATTTTGACAATTGTGACTATATAACCCAAGAAGAGCACGAGAAAGTTATAGCGAGGTCAAAGCCTGAGTATGATGACATCTTATTTACCAATATTGGAGCATCTGTTGGTAGAACTGCAATAATAAAGTCTAAAATTGAATTTAGTATTAAAAATGTAGCGTTATTCAAGCCAGATCCTAAAGTTATTAATCCAGATTACCTTTATTTCAAGATTACTTCTAGTGACTTTCAAACGGGTATTAAGAACCTTAAAAGTGGCTCTGCTCAGCCTTTTGTTACTCTTGGTTCGTTAAGGAGCTTTAAATTTCAAATTCTTAAAAGCTTAGATGATCAAAAGGCAATTTCTAATACTTTACTTAACTATGACAACCTAATCGAAAACAACAACAGTCGTATCGCTATTTTAGAAGACATAGCGCAATCCCTTTACCGCGAATGGTTTGTTAAATTCTGCTACCCAGGCCATGCTGACGCGCTTATTGAAAGTAAAGGCAACCCAAAACTCATCGATTCACCGCTAGGTAAAATCCCTAACGGTTGGGAAGTTAAACGCTTGGATGATTATGTTGTATTACAACGTGGATTTGATTTACCTAAAAGAAACCGTAATGAAGAAGGTGGTATCCCAATTTATGCTGCATCAGGTATTACAGGCTACCATGACCAGGTAAAAGCCAAAGGACCTGGTCTAGTAACTGGTCGTTCTGGTACATTGGGCATTGTTAAATTAGTGCTAGAAGGTCATTGGCCTTTAAATACATCGTTATGGGTAAAGGAGTTTAAAAATTGCACCGCTCACTATGCTTATTATCTTCTTGATGGCATTGGTCTGGAGCGTTTTAATTCAGGAGCATCAGTACCAACATTAAATAGAAATGATGTTCATGGGAATCCTGTAATTGCTCCTCCAACTTGTTTAATTGAAAAGTTTGAAAGCATTGCTAGTGCAAATCATAAACAAATTCACCTATTAAAATGTAAAAATGAAAACTTGAAACAACAGCGCGATATGCTGTTACCCAAATTGATATCAGGCCAAATTAAGTTAAAGGATTAATGAATGAATAAATTCATTGTGTTTGTACACGGTTTAGGCGGCGAACTAGATAAAACATGGGGGCAATTTCCTGAGTTTATAATTAATGATGCAACTATTGATTATAAAGTTATTGAATATGGCTACACTTCACCTAATCCAATAAAACAATTTTACTTACCCGCACCATCAATTTTAAGTATTGCAAATGGGTTGTTAACAGACCTTGAAGTACGTTGCGATCTAGAAAATGATGACATTATATTAGTTGGTCATAGTTTAGGGGGCTTAGTTATTCGACGAATGTTGTTGAGGCTAAACGCCAAAGGGGTCAATCACAATATAAGGAAAGTGTGTTTTTTTGATGTTCCTCACGAAGGTTCTGGCTTTGCTAAAGTAGGAAAGTATATAGCTTGGTTTAATATACATTTGAAAGCACTTTCAAGTAATTCTAGTGAATTAGATGATCTGAATGAACAATGGGTGGATAGAAAATTAGATGAACATTTAAATATTTTAAGTGTTGTTGATGCAAACGAGACAGTTGTCGCAGGTATGAGTTCTAAAAGCATTTTTAGGTTTCATGATATAAAGACTATAAATAGCGTAAACCACAGCACAATTGTTAAACCTGAAACAGATAATGATACTACCGTATTAGTTTTAAAATCTTTTATTAAAAGCAAACCGTCAATTGGGAAGTTTAATAGTAACTCTACTTCAAAAACACTTGAAAAATGGTTGAAGTATGACGAGCGAAGGCATGAATTAGCATACTTAGAAGATCAAAAAAGAGAGGGTGCCTTTCTGGGGATGGTTGCAGGCTTGTCTTCTTCAATACCATTGGTACGTTTGACTGGGCTGTCAGGTCTAGGTAAATCAAGGTTAGTTCTTGAATATAAAAAAAGAACCTCAGTAAGTGACGAAGACTTTCTAATTTATAATGGCTCTGGTAATGAAGAGGACGTTATTACTAGTTTCACTTTAGCTGTTGAAAATAAAGCCGAGGGTTTAGCTATTGTAGATAATTGTCCTGTTGACCTGCATAATAAACTATCAAAAATACTATCTTCAAATAACTCTTCTTTAAAAGTTGTAACTACATTTTTTTATCACGATCCAGAAAATACGTTGAAGGATAGTGTTCAAATTAAACTAGAAAAATTAGAAGATGATAAGATTTTCCAAATTATTGATTCACGCTTACCTGATTTAGACAGATCTAGTAAAGCCAGACTAAATAAGTTTATAGAAGGGTTTCCATTGTTAGCTGATATGGCTACTAAAGAGCTACAGGTTGATGGCGTTATCAGAACTTCATTTTCTGAGAATGATTTAGTCGAAAAATTAATAAATGGCGATAACAATTTAACTGACAACCAAAGGGAGTTGTTGAAAGTATTTTCGTTATTTGACTACTTTAGATTTCAAAAAAATCAACCAGGGGAAGTTAATGAGGATGCAGTATTTTTGAATAAAATTGCTGGCACAAGCCAAATTGAGTTTGAAGGTACTGTTAAGCATTTTGAAAATAAAGAATTAATTAATTGCACTGGAAATATAGCCAGATTAGTTCCAAAACCATTAGCATTAAATTTAGCAATGGAGTGGTGGAATAATAATTACTTTGATCGACAATCTGAGGTTATTTTAAGGCTTCCACCATCAATGTTGGAGAGCTTTTGTGAACAAATTAAATATTTAGATGCATCTATAAATGTACAAGATTTTGTTAAAAGTTTTTGCGAGGGCGGAAGCCCTTTCAGCCAAGCGGAATTGTTACTTTCTAAACAGGGTTCAAGACTTTTTCGCGCATTGGTAGAAGTGAACCCTAAAATAACAAGTGATCTTTTGTATAAAGTCATATCAAGGCTATCTGATAATGAAATTAGTAACCTAGATGGCGATGTGAGACGAAATTTTGTTTGGTCTCTTGAAATGCTTGTGTTTCATGAATCTTGTTTTGATAAAAGTGCATGGGTTTTATTTAAATTCGCGCAGTTTGAAAATGAAAATTATGGTAATAACTCATTAGGACAATTCTCTCAATTATTTCGTTGGCAGCTATCGGGTACTGAGGCTAATTTCACGCAAAGACTTGATATATTAAAGAGAGCTTCAGGTCTAAATATGGAAAGCGCAGATATTGTGATAATTGAAGCTGTTAAAACTGCAATTGATACACATGGTGGTTCTAGAACAATTGGTGCTGAGCTTCAAGGAACCAAGCCAGAACTAAAAGAATGGATGCCTAAAATTTGGCAAGAAATCTATGATTATTGGCAGTCGTTATTAGATTCATTGGTTGTAATAATTAAACGAGAACAGTTGGTTGAACAGGCTAAAGATGCTTTTGGTCACCATATAAGAGGGCTAATAAGATATAAACAGTTTGAACAATTAGATGGCTTTATAAAAGACATAATTAAGCTAACTGGTAAGTATTGGCCTGCCGCCGCCCAGTCTATTACACATGCCTTACAATACGATAAAAAAGGTATGGAACAAGAGCAAATTAATTATCTTGAATCTTGGTTGAAATTATTGTCTCCGGATGATGATAATCTTGAAGAAAAACTTAAGCTTATAGTTCTTAATCCATCCCGAGAACATGTTAAGGACGAAAACGGACATTATATTGATATGGCTGCTGAAGACGCCAAGTATTTAGCTGAGGAGCTTAAATATGTTTATGGAGAATTAATACCAGAATTAGATTTATTAATGACTTTTCCTGAGCAGAAACAAAGCTGGGTTTTTGCAAAGCACTTGGTACTTGAAATAGATGATATTGATGAATTGTTATATGAAGTTCTCGATTATTTCCGTAAGCACAGTGGAGTGCATACACAGTTTATTTCTGGTTTTTTGTTTGGGCTTCATATGAAAGAACCTGTTAAATGGAAAGGGGTAATTGAGTTAATAGGGTCAGATGAAGATCTCATTGAATATTACCCTGACTCAATAACTACAGGAAACTTTGAAATTTCGCATTTAGATATTTTTATTGAGTTGATTAGAGAGGGGAAACTGCCTAGTCATTCGGCCTCAATGCTCATTTACGGGCGTTCAACTGAACACCTTACTGAAGAAGAAATCGCTCGCTTTTGTATGTCATTAAGCGAAATTGACGCTACAGCAGTTTGGGTGGCTCTTGATAATATTAATATGTACGCACACGGGCGTAATGATATTGATTTTACTAAGTTAATACCTACTTTAGTCCATTTAGTTCTTAATGTGTCTTTCAAAAAAGAAGATAAGACTCGCCATTCAGATAGTTATCATTGGTTAAATTCGGTTGAAAGACTATTGAAGTCTGAAGATGAAGAGTTTGCATTAAAGCTATGTCTGCATCTAGTTGACCAAGTTGGTAGTAATGATGTTAATTATTCTGATTTATGGGATTACTTAGGTAATGGTTTCTATAAAGCTTTTGAATTACATAGTAATTATATTTGGCCTAAAATAGCTGACAAGTTTATTCATGGTAGAGCGATTAAACCGTATCGTTTGATTGACTTGTTGGGTAGCGGTAAATCGTATAAAAAAAGGGACAAAAGTATTTTTGATATCTTAGAGCCGGAAGTTATTATTGATTGGTGCCAAGATGAAGTTGCTCTTCTCATTGTTGGTCGTGTCATTTCTCTGTTTATCACTCATGGGGAAGATCGAGCTTTCAACCCGTTAATGGTTAGTTTGTTATCTGTCTTTGGAAACAATAAAGCATTTAAAGGGGAAGTATCAGCGAATTTTTCAAGTAGATCATGGTCTGGCTCATTAGTCCCTTACTTAGAAGTTGATAAAGAATTAATCTATCCTCTGATAAGTCATGAGAACATAAAGGTTAAAAGTTGGGCTTCAGATTTTGTTGAGAATATTGATCGTCAAATTGAGTATGAAACAAAAAGAGAATTAGAAAGGAAAATAAGGGACTTTTAATGACTTACACGGAAGACGCTTTAGTAGAACAACCAGCAATACAGCTATTCTCTGAATTAAACTGGGAAACGGCTACGTGCTGGGATGAAGTATTTGGTTCAGTCAATGATGAGTCCTTACAACATAAACCGTTATTTTTCGGCAGAGAAACACGTAATGACGTTGTATTGTTTGCTCGTTTAAAAACTGCACTACTAAAGCTAAACCCTGATGTCAACCAACTCATTATTCAAGAAGCCATTGATGATATAGCGCGAGATAGAAGCGCTATGACACCCGTTTCAGCCAACGAAGCTGTGTATGAGCTACTACAAAATGGTTATGTTTACACTACGGAGGCTGAAGGCGAAGATGATTGTGTTGTTCGTTATGTTGATTGGAACAACGCTTCTGAAAATGACTTTCTTTTATGTAGCCAAATGAGCATAACGGGCGAAATTGAGACTCGTCGCCCTGATTTACTCGGTTTTGTTAATGGACTTCCGTTTGTGTTTGTAGAGCTTAAAGCTAGCCATAAAAACTTACTAACAGCATATAAAGACAATCTTGCTGATTACCGTACAACTATCCCTCAGTTATTTATCTTCAATCAATTAATTTTACTATCTAATGGTGTGCAATCAAAGGTTGGCTCTATATCAAGCCAATGGGAACACTTTGCAGAATGGAAGAAGATTGAATCTGAATCTGAGCAACGCAAAGTCAGCCTTGAAGTTGCTATACGTGGTGTATGTGAGCAAAACCGCTTACTTGATATTATTGAAAACTATGTGTTGTTTGTAAAAACAAAACATACAGTAAAAATAATAGCTAAGTATCATCAATACCTTGGTGTTAACCAAGCACTCTCTGGCTTAACTAATGTAAAAGAACGAACTGGACAGTTAGGTGTTTTTTGGCATACACAAGGTAGCGGTAAAAGTTTTTCTATGGTGTTTTTCTGTAAAAAGGCTTTTCGTAAATATACAGGTAACTGGACGTTTGTTTTAGTTACCGACAGAACAGATCTTGATGATCAAATTTATAAAACCTTTAATGCTGCGGGTATTGTTACTGAAAACTGCCAGGCCGAGTCTGGTGTTCAATTAAAGTCATTGCTTAGTGAAGATCATCGTTTTGTTTTTACCTTAATTCAAAAATTTAAAGGTGATGAAAAAGGTAACTATCCTGTTTTATCTGAACGTGACGATATAATCGTTATTACTGATGAAGCTCACAGGAGCCAATACGACTCTTTAGCAATGAATATGCGTAATGCCATGCCTAATGCATCGTTTATGGCATTTACAGGTACTCCACTGCTTGCAGGGGAAGCCAAAACCCAAGAGGTGTTTGGTGATTACATCAGTATTTATAATTTTTCTGATGCCGTTGATGATGGTGCAACGCTACCGTTGTATTATGAAAACCGTGTACCAGAAGTATCAATATCAAATGAAGATATTGGTGATGAAATTGCTGAAATATTAGATGAAGCAGATTTAACTGACGAGCAAGAAGCACGATTAGAAACTGAATTTTCAAAAGCCTACCATATAATTACCCGTGATGACCGTTTAGAAACGGTTGCTAAAGATCTCGTTGAGCACTATATAAACCGTGCCCCTTTTTCTGATGGTAGGCTTGGTAAAGCAATGGTTGTGTCTATTGATAAAGCAACCACCATTAAAATGTATGACAAAGTTCAAGCGGCATGGAAAATAAAATTATCTAGTTTAAAAACACAAGCTAAGTATGCAACGGGAAGTCGTTTAAATAAGTTAAACTTTCAAATTGAGCATATGTCATCAATGGATATGGCGGTTGTTGTATCAGGTGGTCAAAATGATGATGAACGCCTTACTAAAAAAGGTCTTAACTATAAACCACACCGCGAGCGTTTTCTTAAAGAAAAAATGGATGAAAAGTTTAAAGACCCAGAAGACGACTTACGAATAGTATTCGTTTGTGCAATGTGGCTAACAGGGTTTGATGCACCGGCAGTTTCGACACTTTATCTAGATAAACCCTTAAAAAGCCACACGCTAATGCAAACCATTGCCCGTGCTAACCGTGTGTATGCGGGTAAATCTGCGGGGCAAATTGTTGACTACATCAATATTTTTAGTTCTCTGCAACAAGCACTGGGTATGTACGGTGGTGGTGTTGCTGAAGGTGGTGCTAATTATAATGTAGATAGCCCTGCAAAAGATAAGTCTGAACTGGTTACTGCACTCGGTATTGCGACTGGTGAGTTACAAGTATTCTTAAATTCAAAGGATATAGACTTAGCAGGAATCATTTCTGCTCCGGCTGATGGTTTTGCAAAACTATCATTGTTAGATAATGCCAGTGAAATCCTGTTAGAGCCAAAAAACAAAGAGGAATTCACCGCTTTTGTTCGACAAATTAATCGTATTTTCAAGGCAATAATGCCTGACGATAGTGCCAATAAATATGTTCCTCATCGTATAGCCATTAATATTATTTACTCGCAAATGCGCTTGAAATCGGGTTTATCTATTGATGATGAAGACGTACTTGATGTGGTTAGAAATCAGGTGAATGAACTACTTGATGAATCAATATCAACTATTCAGATCAAGAGCAACTTACCTGAGCCTATAAATATTGCTGAAATAGATTTTGATGCGCTTGCGACAATGGTAGCCAAAGTTGAAAAACCTAAACCATCTGATGCAGAGCGTTTAAAAAACCTTATTGAACGAAAACTTCAACCTATGGTATTAAAAAATAAGGCGCGAAAAGACTTACAACAAAAATTCTTAGAATTGGTTGAGCAATATAACCTTGGTGCCTATACAGCAGAAGAGTTTTTTAATACTTTAAAAGAATTTATTACTGACTTAGAGCATGAAGAAAAACGTACAGTGCGTGAAGGCTTAACCGAAGAAGAATTAGCGGTATATGACCTGATGATTCAAGATGCTCCGCTTAATGACAAAGAGCGAAATAAGGTTAAAGAAATAGCCAAAGAGTTAACCGAAAAAATGCAGGAAATATTGGTTATTGATTGGCGTAAGAAGCAACGGACAAAGGCGAGGGTTAAAAATATGATTGAAGAAGTTTTAGATAACTTGCCTGAGTCATACGATGATGACCTGTGGCCGAAAACCTGTAGTGAGGTTTATATGCACATATTTGAAAAATACCCAGGGCAAGGACAGAGTGTTTATCAATAAGTAAAATCTGTTAGTTAGTAAATATAAATCTGTCTCTTATACACATCTCCGAGCCCACGAGACGTAGAGGAATCTCGT
>CAJXUT010000117.1 GCA_913061365.1 uncultured Colwellia sp. | reverse complement strand
CGTCTCGTGGGCTCGGAGATGTGTATAAGAGACAGAAACAATAATTAGCAATAAAATGAAATATTCCTCGAAATAGAAAAGCAACAACAACAAATATAGGTGCCCATTTCATAAAACCTGGGTTGGCCCCGGCTAGTCCATCATCGATTAGCGGTTGCAATTTTGAGAGAAAATAAACATCAATTGCGGCATAACCAAACATACCAATAATTGCGACAACAAAACCTAATTTATAAGGTTTTGCGTAGGTAAGGAGACGTTTGAAGTTTTGCCATGTGGTTGCAGGTAGTTCAGTCGTTGAATCCTGCTTTGGTGAAGGTATTGCCATTGGCTAATATTTCTCATTTCGAATTATTTATTCACTATGCGCTGATTTTAACTTGATTCTAACCAACAACCAAATTTTTCTCATCACGAATGCTATTGAGCAAACCAAAAAGGCCACAAGTCATCATAATAAGATTGCTTTTTTATTCCTGACACCGACATATTGAAAATAATTTGACCTGATATTGCCGTATTTAATAGCTCAACGTTATTCTGTTTATAGCGCTGAACCACCTCATCAACAGGCATATTCCAGCGGTTTAAATAACCCGCACTAACAACAGCAACAAGGGGGCTTAACTTTTTAATAAACAAATCACTAGAAGAGGTTTTAGAGCCGTGGTGAGGTACAATTAAAATATCAGCACGCAAATGAGGGTATTGTTTCAGTAATGATGCTTCAACTTTTTTAGTAATATCTCCTGTCAATAAAACACTCTGTTTGCCATCATTTATTAATAAAACACAAGAGTCATTATTCTCTTCACTTACAACCTCCTTAGGCCACAACATTGAAAAGTGAAGGTTTTGCCAGCTAAAATCTTTCCCTTGCACGCACAAAGAGCGTTCAACTGCTTGCTGCTTATTATAAATCAATTCATTTATTGTTATCCCTTTGCTTATTTCTGCTAAGCCTCCTGCGTGATCATTATCGCTGTGGCTAATAATCATTTTATCAATTTGCTTAATTGAGGTATGTTGCAAATAAGGAAGAATCACAGCATTAACCATCGTAAATCCACTGGGATATGTCGCTCCGGTATCATACAAAATAGCTTTACCATTTTGTTGTATTAAAACAGATAGCCCTTGTCCAACATCAAAAACGATTAATTGCCATTTATTACCTAAATTTTGTTTTACTTTATTTTCAACAACATCAGTATTTAAAGTGATTAATAATAAGGTAATAACACTTATTTTCAGAAAACTTCTCTTAAATTTTATAAGGTTGAAAAGCAAATTGTCTCTTGACCAGACTAAGGGCAATAAATACAAAAAACAAAAAACAATTACGCCAAGTGATACCAGTATTTGAACTTCACCACTTGATAAAGTAACAATCGACCATTGCTGTTGAGATAAGTAATTTAAGTATTGCCAAAGCAACTGCAAACTTTTAAGACAATATTCAATTAATAGAAAAGAAAGTGATTCAAAAAATGGCATTATCAAAATTGATAACAAGCACAGTGGAATAGTAATAAAGCTCATCCAAGGCACTGCAACCACATTAGCTAACAATGCCACTACAGATATTTTCTGGAAAAAGATGGCACTAATTGGAAGTAGCATCAAGGTCAAACTTACTTGAATAACAATAAGTCCTTTAACAAAGCGCCAAAGATCATTGCTGCTACTAATTAGATTTTTAAAGCGCCATAACGTTAAAAAAATGATAATAACGGCATAAACAGATAACCAAAAACTAGCCGTAATTAAGCTAAACGGCGTCATAATTATTAGCAAGAATAAGGTAAGTAAGAGCCAACGCTTAATTGAAATATGTAGATTAAGCGCTCGTGTGAGCCAATAAAGACTTAACATTAATAATGCCCTTATTGTTGGTAATGAAAAGCCAGCTAGATAACCGTAAATCAACCCAACAAGCAAACTTAAAATAATAGCAAAGTAGCGAATATTAACGCTTTGATAAAACCGAAAATGATTACAGTAACTCAGAGGAATAAAACGAATTAATAGCATAAGAAATAAGTAACTGCTTGTGGCAACTAAACCTATATGCAAACCAGAGATAGCAATGAGATGGCCCGTACCCGTTGCTTGAAGCACATCCCATAAAGGGGGATTTATTTCACTACGCGAGCCAAAACCTAACGCTAATAAAAGAGGTGATAAATTATCTTCAGGTAATAAATTTTTGTAGCGATTATAAAGTGTTTGTCTTTTCGATTTGGATGTTATTACAACGACATTATTTGGATCATTAATAACATAGCCTGTTGCACTTATACGTTTGCTTCTTAACCATGTCTGATAGTTAAAACCTCCAATATTTGCCAGTCCATGGGCGGGTTTAAATTTTACTTTTAACTTTATCGTTTGTCCTTGTTGAACAGTAATCTTGGCATTGTTCCAACTTAAGCGTAATTTCATTTTTTTATTGAGTTTTTTTGAATTTAACTGAATAACATTGAAGTTAAAGCGAAGTGGTTTGTTACCAACTTTTCCAGAAAGCATAGGTGGAGACTGTAAACTGGTGACTTTTCCTATTACCCATTGAGGTGTCTTTGATAATGAAATGGCATTTAAATCATTATCTTGCCATAAGCTTTGAAAGCTAAATGCATTACATAACATCCAACTAGCACCAAAGAATAATCCCGAGGTTAAACGTAATGGTTTATATATAAAAAGAATGACTGAAAGTAGAATAATTAAAAATAGCACAAAAATATCTGGCACTATTGGCAGAAATAGTGAGAATATAGAACCAAGAAAGAAACTAGCTAGCCACCAATCCATAGTGAACGAAATATTTCCTATAATTTTGACAATGTTGGTTTGAATACAGAGTTTTTAAAGATAATAGTAAGTATATGCCAAAAAAACTAATTAAGCGCTTTATGCCCGACAGCCAAAGTATTAAAACGAACAAACATCTAAAAATTTTTGGCAACCTGTTACACAATCCTCATTTATGGCACATGAACCGTCATTCTGTTGCAAAAGCATTTGCTGTAGGTTTATTTTTTGCTTTTATACCTGTTCCATTTCAAATGGTACTAGCCGCCGGAACTGCCATTTTAGTACATTCGAATTTACCCCTTTCAATTGCACTTGTGTGGATAACAAATCCATTTACCATGCCTGTTATATTCTATGGTTGTTACCTTGTGGGTTCATGGGTAATAGGTGAAACGGCGCAAGAATTCATCTTTGAGGCAAGTTGGCAGTGGGTAGTTGATAGCTTATCAACCATAGGTCCTGCGTTTTTATTGGGCTGTGGCATACTTGCCGCTACTTTTGCTCTGCTTAGCTATATTATAATTCAAGGATTATGGCGTTATAGTGTTATAAAAGCGTGGCAAAATAGAGCACATAAATAAAAGTTAAATATCATAGTGATTAAAGATTTAACTTTTATTTAAGAGAAAGGATTAACTCATAAAGTGGGTTTATTGCTTAGGCCTTATAATTGAAAAGTGATCATAAGCTCTATCGGTTGCAATTCGTCCCCTAGGTGTACGTTGTAAAAAGCCCTGCTGTATTAAAAATGGTTCAAGCACATCTTCAATGGTTTCTCGTTCTTCACCAATGGCAGCGGCAAGATTGTCAAGACCAACAGGACCTCCCATAAATTTATCAATAATGGCATGAAGTAATTTTCTATCCATAATATCAAATCCTTCATGATCAACTTCTAACATATCAAGTGCAGCAGCTGCCGTTTCTTGATTCACAAAACCGTGGGTTTTTATGTCTGCATAATCACGTACCCGACGTAATAGTCTGTTAGCAATTCGAGGCGTTCCACGTGAGCGCTTAGCTACTTCAAAAGCCCCTCCCTCATCAAGTTGTAAGTTAAGGTAATGCGCTGAACGTTTTACAATGGCAGTTAAATCTTGCACATTATAAAACTCTAGCCGTTGTACTATGCCAAATCGATCTCGTAGTGGTGAGGTCAACGCACCGGCTCGTGTGGTAGCACCAATTAACGTGAAAGGCGGTAAATCTAACTTTATTGAACGAGCTGCAGGCCCTTCACCTATCATAATATCTAATTGATAATCTTCCATTGCTGGGTAGAGTATTTCTTCTACAATGGGACTTAAACGATGTATTTCATCAATAAATAGAATGTCATTTTCTTCTAGATTTGTTAGCAGTGCAGCTAAATCCCCCGCTTTCTCAAGTACAGGCCCAGAAGTAGTTCGAATATTGACTCCCATTTCATTAGCAACAATATTAGCTAAGGTTGTTTTACCTAATCCGGGAGGACCAAAAATGAGTAAGTGATCAAGTGGTTCACCGCGTTTTTTTGCCGCAGGAATAAAAATTTCCATTTGCGCTTTAACATGGGCTTGCCCAGTATAATCGCCAAGCATTTTAGGACGAATAGCACGATCAACGCCTTCATCTTCAATACGAGCAACAGGCTCAATTAAGCGATCCGCTTCAATCATTTTCATTCCTATAAAACATTTGTTAGGTATAGCTTAATCTATAACTTAGCTAGGTATTTGTTCAACGTTAAAGGGTATACTTTAATTTAACGAAGTTGCATGCAGTTAATATTTATCGGTAGTACTTTTGATAAAAATTGGACGACAAAGCGATAGTTTATTCGGTTACAACATTGACTTTAATGCATGACGAATAACATCTTCACTCGACATTCCTTCAGTATAAACAAGTTTAACCGCTTTATCTGCTTGCGCTTGTTTATAACCTAACGATATGAGTGCGTTAGTCGCATCACCTTTGCTATTATCGGCATAAGAATTGATAAAAGTATCTTCATGACTTAGCTGCACAGGCATACTATCGGTTACTGGCGTTGATGATGTTTGCCAGTCTTTTAGTCTATCTCGCATTTCAATTAACAAACGTTCAGCGGTTTTCTTACCGACACCCGGTATTTTTACGATACCCGAAATATCATCATGTCGAACACAACTGACAAATTGATCTGCAGACATAGCCGATAATACAGCTAAGGCTAATTTAGGCCCAACACCATTCACTTTAATCAATAAACGAAATAATTTACGTTCTATTTTATTGGCAAAACCATATAACAGCTGTGCATCTTCACGTACAACAAAGTGCGTATAAATCACAGCAGATTCGTTCACTTCAGGTAATGCATAGATACTCGTCATTGGCATAGTAACTTCATAGCCAACACCAGCACATTCTATAAGGATTTCAGGAGGGAATTTTTCAGCCAGAGTACCTGATAAACGACCAATCACAGTTATTAACCTATAAATAATAATTAAGAAAGCAAAAGCATACCACTATATATTTATACAGTAAAGCTTGCATCGTAGCTTAATATTGCACTTTACTGAGTTATCTTAATCTACCGCGAACAACTTTACGTGCTTGCCCAGCAAGTTTTTCTAGGCTTTCGTGACTGTGGCCATGACATAGTGCAACAGCCAAAGCATCGGCAGCATCAGCTTGTGGTGTTCCCGGCAGTTTTAAAATGGTCTTTACCATATGTTGAACCTGACTTTTATCTGCACCACCAGTGCCTACTACTGCCTGTTTTATTTGCCTCGCAGAGTATTCTGAAATGGTTAAGCCACTATTCGTTGCAGCAACAATAGCTGCGCCTCTTGCTTGACCTAGCTTTAGAGCGGAGTCAGGATTTTTTGCCATAAAAACCTGTTCAATGGCAAACATATCAGGTTTAAATTGTAGAATAATTTCAGAAACACCAGAGAAGATAGTTTGTAAGCGGGAAGCAAGATCTTCCCCTTGACTCAGCGCTTTTATACAACCACTACCAAGATAGGTAAATGTACGACCTTGCTGTTTAATAACCCCATAGCCTGTAAATCGTGAGCCGGGATCAATTCCTAGAATAATAGTCATTAATTAATATCAAATAATAAGTTAAATATAAAAAAGGCAGTAAAATGATTACTGCCTTTAATTATAACGCTTATTACTCGCTTTTTTCTTCTTCAATAATCTTAACACCTAGCTCAGCTAATTGAGCAGGATTTGTATTACCGGGAGCATTTGTTAATGGACATGCCGCAGTATTGGTTTTTGGAAATGCCATTACTTCACGAATTGAGCTTGCACCCGTCATCAACATCACTAAACGGTCAAGGCCAAACGCTAAACCAGCATGCGGTGGCGCACCGTATTGTAGCGCTTCAAGTAAGAAGCCAAATTTCTCTTGTGCTTCTTGATCATCAATACCTAAAATTCTAAATGCGGCAGATTGCATCTCTTGATTATGTATACGCACAGAACCACCACCTAATTCACAACCATTCAACACCATATCATAAGCGTCTGATAAGGCATTTAACGGATCAGCTTCAAGCTGTTCTGGCGTTAAATTAGTTGGTGCAGTAAATGGATGATGAAGTGCATGCATACCGCCATCAATTTCTTCAAACATTGGGAAGTCAACAACCCATAATGGTTTCCAATCACCCTCAAGTAGGTCTAAATCTTCACCTAACTTAAGACGTAGTGCGCCAAGAGATTCACTAACAACATTATATGAATCTGCGCCGAAGAAAATAATATCACCGGTTTTAGCATTGGTGCGCTCAAGTAATGCTTTAGCCGCTTCTGGCGATAAGAATTTTAAAATTGGTGATTGTAAACCATCAAGACCTGTAGCCAAAGCAGCATCAATATCGTTCACTTTCATCCATGGCATACCTTTAGCGCCATAAATACCAACAAATTTAGTTAGGTCATCAATACCTTTTCTTGAAAATTTAGCTGCACCACCTGGTACACAAATAACCGCAACGCGACCTTTTTCATCATTTGCAGGACCAGAGAACACTTTAAATTCAACATCTTTAAGTATGTCTGCAACATCAACTAATTCTAATGGGTTACGTAAATCAGGCTTATCTGAACCAAAACGACGCATTGCTTCGCTAAATGGCATTGAAGGGAATTTGCCAAGATCAACATCGAGCATTTCTTTAAATAGCTCACGAATCATGGTTTCACTCACATTCATTACTTGTTCACTGCTCATAAACGACGTTTCAATATCGATTTGAGTAAACTCTGGTTGTCTGTCTGCACGTAAATCTTCATCACGAAAACATTTAACAATTTGATAGTAACGTTCCATTCCTGACATCATTAATAATTGTTTAAATAACTGTGGAGATTGTGGCAGAGCAAAAAACTTACCCTTATGGGTACGACTTGGCACTAAATAATCACGTGCGCCTTCTGGCGTCGCTGCAGTAAGAATTGGTGTTTCAATATCTAAAAATCCTAAAGACTCTAATGAACTACGAACTTTAGAAGTAACTTTTGCACGAAAACGCATACGCTCAGTCATTTCGCTACGACGTAAATCAAGGTAACGGTACTTTAAACGTTGCTCTTCTGAGTTGTTTTGGTTTGAATCAAGCGGTAATGGTGCTGATTTATTTAAAATAGTTAATTCAAGACCAAGGATTTCAATAGCACCTGTTTTCATGTCTTTATTAGTTTGCCCTTCAGGTCTAGCACGTACTTTACCTTTAAGCTGAACACAAAACTCATTACGTAATGTATTGGCAACAGCAAGAACTTCTGGAAGATCTGGATCATAAACAACTTGTACTAAACCTTCACGATCACGTAAATCGAGAAAGATTACCGCACCTAAATCACGACGACGATTAACCCAACCACAAAGAGTGACTTCTTGACCAATATGAGATTCATTAACCTCACCACAATAAAGACTACGCATGTATTTTGCCTTGCTACTTATAAATAATTAGAAATTGACGCTGACTCAATTTAATTCAGCCAGCGATAAATGCCGCATATTATAAAGCAAAGATTGGTAAAGTCACCCTCACTTAATGAGTTAATTTTTTAAATTTGACATAAGTTTAGTCATATTTTTATTAGGCATGTCAGGGGCGATTGTTGCTCAATGCTAAGCTGCTATTTGTAAGTATTGATACAAGGCATAATTGTTGCCATATGGTTATTCAACGTAAAGAACAATAGCGAAGTCAAAAACACCAAAAATACTGCTTTAAAGATCAGTAAAAAGATTCTTTAGTACTTAACGAATTTATTTATTTTTATATCCCATCAATATCAGTTAAAATGCCCCTCTTATCTGAGCAATACGTACAAATATATTAATTAACATGAACACGCCTAAAACTGATTTAATTTATTCTAATCCTCAAGCCCAAGTTAACGATTTTGCTTTTGACGCTCAAGTAGTTGAAGTTTTTCCTGACATGATTAGTCGATCTGTTCCTGGCTATGCAACCATAATCGATACCATTGGTCGTCTTAGCCAACAGTTTGTTAAACAAAATACCAACGTTTATGATTTAGGTTGTTCATTAGGCGCTGCTACTTTAGCTATGCGAAAAGGGATTACCGCTGAGCAATGTAATATTGTTTCAGTTGATAATTCTTCTGCAATGGTTGAACGCTGTAAAATGCATATTAATGCGTTTAAAGGCACAACACCCGTTGACGTAATTGAAGCAAATATACAAGACATTCATATCAAAAATGCTTCAATGGTAGTACTTAACTTTACCTTACAATTTATTGATAAAACAGAACGTCAACAGTTAATAAACGATATTGCACAAGGTATTAATGAAGGCGGTTTATTAGTTATTTCAGAAAAAATATCCCATGGTGATGCAACTATTGATGAACACTTAATCAATTTACACCATGATTTTAAACGTGCTAATGGCTACAGTGAATTAGAAGTTGCGCAAAAGCGTACCGCATTAGAAAATGTGATGCGTACAGATTCTGTAGAGCAACATATAAAACGTCTTAAGAATGCTGAATTCAAGCATGTTTCACCTTGGTTTCAATGCTTTAACTTTATCTCTTTTATTGCCATAAAATAAACTAACAATATCAAATAAATAACTTATGACTCAATTCAATAAATTTTATCAAGAAATTGCCACAAATCGCTTAAGCCATTGGTTAAATACCTTGCCATCACAACTTGATTTTTGGCATAAAAATAACTTACATGGCGAGTATAAACATTGGCAAAAAACATTGGATGCTTTGCCTCAAGCACAAACATCTAACGTTGATCTAGTTAATAGTGTTTCTGTTGGCGTTAAAGAAGATTTTAATACTGGTGAACATAAGCGTTTAGAAAATTTATTAAAGAAATTCAAGCCTTGGCGCAAAGGCCCATATCATATTCACGGATTACATATTGATACCGAATGGCGTAGTGATTATAAATGGGACAGGTTAGCCCCGCACATTAGTGATTTGTCAGATAGATATGTGCTTGATATAGGTTGTGGCAGTGGTTATCACTTATGGCGCATGCGCGGTGCTGGCGCAAAGTTCGTTGTTGGTATTGATCCAACACAATTATTTTTAATGCAATTTAACGCTATACAACATTTTATTGGTGATAATAAAGTTAACTTATTACCATTAGGGGTTGAACAATTACCAGAGCTTAATGCTTTTGATAGCGTATTTGCCATGGGCGTTTTATATCACCGTCGCTCTCCAATTGACTTTATTTATCAATTAAAAGCCCAATTAGTTAAGGGCGGTGAATTAATACTTGAAACCCTTATTGTTGATGGCGATGAAAATACCGTATTAGTTCCTGGAGAGCGTTACGCTAAGATGAGAAACGTTTGGTTTCTGCCCAGCGCTAAAGCTATGTGTGCATGGTTAGAACGTTGTGGATTTAACGATATCCGCGTTGTTAATACCGATATTACCGCACTAGATGAACAAAGAAAAACAGAATGGATTGATACTGAATCTCTTTCTGACTTTCTTGATCCTCTTGATAACAGTAAAACAATTGAAGGCTACCCTGCTCCACAACGTGCTATTTTCATTGCCACTAAACCTTAATAAATTTAGCTACTTTTCTATTTAACTTATCTTTAAATAAAATCAAACCGCGATGAAATTAATCGCGGGCTGATTAAATCTATTTTCCTCTAAACAAACACTATTTAGAACTATCCATTTTTATGCCCCATATTTGCTTAACAGGTATTATCAGTTTGGATAATTGCGTGTTAAGGTGAGCATTATCAACGCTTTCTTTACGAATAGTTTCACTTAAATGATAGGTTTAAAATCTGATGGATACGATTTGGTTAGAACGACGATTAACGAAAGTGCCCAAAAGGCAGCAAGATCACCGTGATCCCTTTCAACGAGACCGAGCGAGAATATTACATTCAGCTGCGTTTAGGCGCCTACAATCAAAAACTCAAGTAATGGGTAGTGGACAAAGTGACTTTTATCGTACTCGTTTAACACATTCATTAGAAGCCGCCCAAATTGGCTCAGGAATTAGCGCACAACTTCGTCATAAGCACCCTACTCTTTGTGAAACTTTATTTCCCAAAACCGATAGTTTAATTGAAGCAATTTGTTTAGCCCATGATATTGGCCATCCTCCTTTTGGCCATGGAGGAGAAGTAGCGCTCAACTACATGATGCGAGACTATGGTGGTTTTGAAGGTAATGGTCAAACCTTTAGAATAGTCGCCCGCCTTGAACCATTTAGTGAACTTCATGGTATGAATTTAAGCCGCAGAACATTACTAGGTTTACTGAAATACCCACAAGTATTATCAAAACTTAATAAGCCTGCCAGAAATAACTCTATTGATAGTTTTAGACAAATAAAAGCCAGTGAATGGCATCCGCCCAAAGGTTTATACAGTGATGAAAGTGAAATAATTGACTGGTTACTATCCCCTTTATCAATCAATGATCGACAGCTTTTTCAGCAAATTAAAACAATAGAGAATAGCCACAGTAAAACAATGTTCAAATCACTAGATTGCTCAATCATGGAGCTAGCTGATGATATTGCTTATGGTATTCATGATCTTGAAGACGCTATTGTTACTGGCATTGTCAGCCAGCATGACTTTGAATTACATGTTATCAATAAATTATCTGCATTACATGATCCATGGCTTGAGCAATATACAAGTTCATTAACAACTAAACTCTTTAGTACCCAGCATCATATACAAAAAGATGCCATTGGTAGCTTAGTTAATTACCTTATTACGGCTATTGAATTAACCGATATAAATAGTCTTAGTAATGAAGTGAATTTCGAAGAAAAATTACTTCGATATAATGCCACATTACCAAAAATCACCATGCAAGTTTTACAGATTTTTAAGGATTTCGTCTATAATTTTGTTATTAAACAAACGAGCATTCAACGCCTTGAATATAGAGGGCAACAGATAGTGATGGAGTTATTTGAAGCATTATCTTCTGATCCGTTAAGGTTACTACCAAGTAATAGCGCAATGCGTTGGCAACAAGCGATAGACAACAATGAAAACGCTCATCGAGTTATCGCTGATTATGTTGCTGGCATGACGGATGAATATGCGAGTCGTTTACATCAAACATTATTCGTTGCCCGAACCACAGGTTCATATCAATTGGTTTAAGCTAAAAGTTATGCCGGATAAATTCACCGCCACAAAAAAGTGACTAAAAATCAATCAAACCATAAAATTAGCGGATAATAAGGTCGCTAATTTCATTTTATTATCATTTATTTTTTTATTCAAAATAAATAACCATCGCTTTTATTTTAGCCAAAAAACATCTAGTTGTTTTATTTATAATCACCACACATATCAAAATGCTTTATTATCAACCAGTCAATATGACACCGCAAAGAAAGCCATACATTTAGCGCAAATAATTATGTACACGCGGAATTCAACACCTAATTAAAACATTATAACACTTACTTGAAGTCTACCTCCTTTTTACGCAGTCTTATCAGCGATGTGAATAACTGAAAATAGTACATATATATACCTGTCTCTTATACACATCTCCGAGCCCACGAGACGTAGAGGAATCTCG
>CAJXUT010000116.1 GCA_913061365.1 uncultured Colwellia sp. | reverse complement strand
CTCGTGGGCTCGGAGATGTGTATAAGAGACAGTAGTAATAGAGCCGGATAAACGGGGATCAAAAAAGCGGCAGCCCGTCGAGCCTAAAACGCCATAAAAGCTACTCATAATAATTTTAATAGCCTGCGACAACGCACTGTTATTTTGTAATTTAGCTTTATCACGCTCTAACCAAAGTGAGGTGATAATATTAGGAAGAAAATGTTTTTCTCTTGAAAAATAAGCGCCATCAAATCCTAAAATAGGCTGTGAACTTAACTGCTGCTTTGTTTGTGTTTGTTCATTGAGCCCTTCAATTAAGCCCATAGGGTCTATTTTAAAACTTCGTATGATACTGGGATAAAGTGATTTAAAATCCAACACAAGTATGTTGCTATAAAGCCCAGGAATAGAATCCATAACATAGCCGCCTGGAGAAACAAGATCAGATTCACCATCTCCCATGTTTGGCGCAACATAACCGCTGCGATGTAATTTAGGTAGATATAAATTGGTAAAAGCGGCAACAGAACCGCCTATTCTATCAATAGTTAGCCCTGTTAATTGTGCTCTTAGCTGAGCAAAGTTTAGAAGTTGTGTTTTTTCAAATATTAACCAGACTAAGCGGCAATCTTCTAAGTTATAAGCAGCTAAAGCTTGTTTATTATGTTTAAAGTTATCATTAATTTCAGCAAGTCGACTTTCCGTTGTGCTATTAGCAGAGTTTTCTATTTTTTTGCCAATTCCCAACAGTGTATTAGCAACATTATCAAGAGAGAAACTAGGAAAGTTATAAGTCGCTGTTTTTAATAAATCAATCCCATCAAGTACTACACGTCCAGCTATGTCTATAAATACTTGCTCTGAATGGTTCGTATTTCTACGCCAACGAGGTGCTGAGCCATCTCGGCCAATAGAGAATTTAATGCCATAAAAATCCATACGTTTTTGTAATATCTGAAAATCAAAATTAATAACATTCCAACCAATAAATATATCAGCATCAATAAGGGATATTTGCTTAATCAATTCAGTTAATAAATGTTTTTCATTTTCAAGCCAAACAATATAATCATCAGCATTAACTTGCGGCTTGCCGATCATTAACACCCGTTTAATTTCTCTACTTTCAATAGCCGAGCCTTTGTTATTTGCATACAGTCCTATGGAATAAAGTTCGCCATCCATAGAGCACTCAATATCAAGCGATAACATAGAAAGAACAATAGTAGATTTTTCAGTTGAGGCCTTACACTTTGCTTGATGAATACAATCAAAATTATTCATCATTTGACTGTCACCAATATAATCGATATCTGCAGTAATAAATCTTTCCATCAAATATCTATCATCAGGGCGTATATCATCTTCATAACATTTTATCTGTACTCGCTTTAAATGATCACGAGCACGATAAAACTGAGTTAATGAATTAAAATAGAAACCATGAACAGCTTGTTGTGAAAATGTTTTTAAACCGAGCAACTGCTGCTTAATAAGAGTAACGCCTTGCTGCTTTAAAATTTGTTCAGCTTGAGTGGCTTGATGTTCTTCAACAAAAAATACGGCTAACTCATCATCGATAATGAGTTTTTTAATGCCAAAGGAAGTTTTTAACCATAAAATTATTTGTAAACTATTACCTATGTCTCTTGCTTGACGAGTTAAGAGGAAACCATTTTCAATTGTCTGTGGCGCAGCTAACATAAAGTTTTGGTAATATCTGTTAAGTTTTTTGACTAGTTTGTTTATAAAAAACAAAAACCTGTTAATATATACAGCAGTGTACTTTATTATTCTAACTTTGGAAACTGCCGTTAAATGTTAACTGATAAGTTAAAACAAGTGATCCGTCAAGCATATAAAACTATCGGTGAAAATTTAAGTAATTTTAATCCCCGTAAACAACAGACATTTTTAATTGCTGAAATAGCAAAAACATTAGCTGGCGAATACAATAAAGATAGAAAGATCATAACCATTGAGGCAGGCACTGGAACTGGCAAATCGTTAGCATATAGCTTAGGTGCAATACCTCTCGCATTAGCTCGTGACAAAAAAGTCTGCATTTCCACTGCTACTGTGGCATTACAAGAGCAATTAGTTGATAAAGATTTACCTTTTTTAAAACAACATGCTGGCGTTAAATTTGACTTTGCCCTTGCTAAAGGACGACAACGTTACGTTTGTAGACAAAAGTTAACGCAAGCTGTTTCACATAGTTCTGATTCCCCACAAATAGGATTTACCTTTGCTGAGAAGCCAAAAGCAAGTGACATACGTACATTAAACGCTATGCACAAAGCCCTTTTGGATGGCAGCTGGCTAGGCGATATTGATTCATGGAAAACACAGCTACCTCACCATATATGGTCACAAGTTCAAAGTGATAAACATAGCTGTTTAAAAAGTCTCAGCGAGCATGCTCATTGCCCCTTTCATAAAGCTCGAGAAACAATGGAACAAGCTCATGTATTAGTGGTGAACCATAGCTTACTACTTGCCGATTTAGAGCTGGGCGGCGGTAGAATTTTATCTTCGCCAGATGAAACATTTTACATTATTGATGAGGCTCACCATCTTCCTAAAGTTACAAGAGACCATTCAAGTGCTAGCATTACTTTACGTGGCGCAATAGATTGGTTGACTAAGCTAAAAGATACTGGCGATAAAATGGCCAAGCTAATCAAATCTCAAAGAGCAATTTCTCCGGCACTAAAGTTAGGTGATGATTGCCAAGATATATTAGTTGAAATGCAAAAAGTACTTACTTTTATTGATAATAATGCCAGTATTTATTTTGCAGAAAATCAGGATAGTTCATTCAAGGGAAATAATAAAAGCGATGAACAAGTTTATCGTTTTGATAACGGTATTATCCCCAAAACCTTAAAAAACTGGGCTGAAGATATTCATGAGCTCAGTAAAAAATCCTTAAGCCATCTCAATAAGCTTTACAGTGCTTTAATGGAATCAGTAAAAGATGGTGATACTCAAATGTATTTAGCTGAGCCCCTCCTCAGTGAAGCTGGCTTTATGCTGCAACGATTAGAGAATTTAACTGCTTTATGGAAAATGTATGCTAAAACTGACAGTGAAAAAGCCGCTCCTATGGCACGTTGGCTACAAAAACAAAAATCAACTAAAGGTAATTCTCGTCAAGACTACTTACTCTGTGCCTCTCCTATTGAAGTAGGATTCACATTAGAAGATAAATTGTGGAGTCAGTGTGAAGGAGCAGTTTTATGCTCAGCCACATTATTAGCATTAAACTCTTTTGATCATTTTCGTTTTCAAGCGGGCTTAAAAAATAATGATGGTAGTCAATATCAGCATGTTGATTCACCCTTTGACTATTATAGTAATGCTCAACTTGTTGTAGCTAATATGCAAAATGAACCAAGTGCATCAGCTTTTACTGATGAGCTTATAGAAAAACTGCCTGCGTATTTAGCACAAGGCAAAGCAAGTCTTGTATTGTTTTCATCTTATTGGCAAATGGAAAAAGTAGCACAAGCATTACGCGAACAACACAAGCTCGACATTGTGTTACAAGGAGAACATTCTCGTCAGCATATTATTGAAGAGCATAAAAAGCGTTGCGATGAAAATAAGAAAAGTATCATTTTTGGAACACAAAGTTTTTCTGAAGGATTAGATTTACCGGGGAATTATCTTACAAATTTGATTATTACTAAGCTCCCTTTTTCCGTACCAACATCCCCTGTAGAACAAGCACAAGCAGAGTATATTAGTGCTAAAGGGGGAAACCCATTTATGACTTTATCTGTTCCTGATACGTCAAAAAAATTAGTTCAAGCCTGTGGTAGGTTACTACGAAATGAATCCGATACAGGCATTATTACTTTAATGGATAAACGCGTAGTAACTAAACGTTATGGTAAACAACTATTAGACTCCCTCCCCCCTTTTAAACGCGTAATTGAAAAGTAACAAACACAAAAAACAATCTCAGTGTTCATTGTATGTTAGTCAATATTAATAGGACGACTACCTTATCTATTTGGTTGAGATAACTTATTATTCTAATAAATAACCTTAATAGTTTATTCGCTAAATAATCAAATTATTCCCTCCTATAAGCACCCGTGGTATTTGCCGTAGAAATCATGTAACTTGATGAATCGTAGTATTTAAAGTCAAAATAATAACATCAAATACAGGATACACAATGTCGATTAATACCTTACCTAGCCTTCCTCAAAATGATTCTCTTGAGGTGAAAAATAAAAGAATATTTCAGTTATCTTTAGCACGAACTAAATACAATTATATGACTTCTTACATTGAGGGAGTTCCACTTTCTGCTGATGTGCCTTCTGGTGAAGAGTTTTCACTTAAATACAAAGAAGCCGCACTGTTGGTTTTTTTAAAGCTCGCAGAAAACTTTCAAAAGAACGTAATCGAGCTGCTTGAAAAAGAGCTCAAAGGTGATGTAGATACCGATATATTTGCAGAGATTTTAGAAAACTATACAACGTTAGAAAAAGAGATGAGCATTGTTCATCCTCAAAAAGACATTAAACATTTAAAAAGCTTTATGCACAGTCTGAGTAAATTACCTGTTGCCATTGAAGATGCACTAAATTTACCTAAAGACTTAGCAAAAATGATGCTAGGAATAGAAGCTGTTATTGAAGAAGTTAAGTCGGAAGGACCCACGGCTTTATTAAAATCTACCTTGTATGATTTGTTAAATAATAACGGCAAACGTGATTACCTAAATGCTACAGCTATTCAAGATTACCGAGATCTTTATCAATCATTTGAAGTTCCGCCATTAACAGTTTCGATTAAAAACCTGCCTTGGATGGAAAGTGATAAAGAGCCATATCAGCAAGATTGGTTTTTTGGTTATTTACAAACAGCGGGCTTTAATACCACTAATTTATTAGCGGTAAGTACAGATAATTCCCAGTCAAATAAGGCTATATTACTAAGCTCATTACACAAAAAGATGCCACTAACTGACAAAATATTACAATCAGTATTAGGTGATAGCAGTGTTGACTTAAAGGCAGCAGTTGCAGAAAAAAGGCTGTATGTTTGTGACTATACAATGCTAATAAATAAGAAAAGTAATGTATTGCATGGTAAACAAAGATATGTCACGGCTCCTATTGCTGTTTTTTATTGGAGCAATACATCTGCCGAAGGTTTTCCTCAAACCGATGGTTATATGCGCCCAATCGCGATTCAACTAGACCAACAATATGATCCAATAACTACCCCTATTTTTACACCTAATGATTGTAGTGATAGTAATGATGAAAATGGCCTAAAGTGGCAAGTAGCCAAACAGACCGTTAATATTTGTAGTGCAATACAGCATGAAAATGTCGCCCATCTTGGCGCATGTCATTTGATCTTGGATACTATCATTATTGCTGCTAATCGTGAGCTATCAGAGCAACACCCGCTATTAACTTTATTAAAGCCGCATTTCCGTTTTACCCTTAATATTAATAATGATGCTTTACATAATTTGATTATTCCCGGTGGCGTTACAGCTTGTGATGTTGGTTTAACGCCAGAATCTTCCTTTGAGATGATTGCTCAAGCAAGAAAAGCTTGGAATTGGGACGAGCAAAGTCCAGAGCAGATATTTAAAAGTCGTGGTGTAGATGTGGACTGTTTACCTGCTTTTGAGTTTCGTGATGATACCTTATTACTATGGCAGGCGATTAAGAAGTTTGTCCGCGAATACTTAACGGTATATTATCAAAACGATGAAAAATTAGTGGCCAACGATACCGAATTGCAAGCTTTTATTTCAGCGCTTGTTTCCCCTAAATACGCAAACTTTCAAGGTTTAAATGGCTTAACAGCCACAGGTAATAAAGAGCAGCCTTATAAAATTGATAATTTCGATTATTTAGTCGAGGTTATCTCACATATTATCTACATTGCTGGCCCTCAACATGCATCAGTTAATTACACTCAATATCCATTGATGTCTTTCGCGCCAAGTGTTACCGGGTGCATTTACCGAGAGCCTCCGGGGAAAAATAGCATACTAAATAAACCTGATGATCTATTAGCCTGGTGTCCTCCCCTTGATATTGCTTTATATACATTGTCCTTTGAATATTTATTAAGTGGAATTCAATACGATGTTTTTGGCAAGTATAATGAAGACCCTAGGATCCCCTACTTTAAGGATCCAAAAATAGAAGAGGCTGTAGTTGATTTTCAGTGTCAATTAGCAAGTATTGAAATAGAAATTTGCAAGCGAAATAAAACGCGAGCAATACCTTATACTTTTCAATTGCCTTCTTTGATTCCAAATAGTACTAGCATTTAAAATTTATCGGCGCTGTACAAATCTGCTGTCAGCGCCGTAACTCGTATCATAATATCAATCTAGCCAAAGCATCCAAGCATCCAAGCATGCATTATTCAGAGTCTTTTGTTTTACTGATCATTGATTATGAATAAAAAAGAAAAAAAGAAGAATACCGCTAAAAAGCATTTATCCAATTTACTAGATTTCAATAAAATACAAAATCTAGCCAATAAATAATGCTATAGAATTACCGCGACAATATCTTAAACAACCTGTACATAATTAACACCTTGCTTCAAAGTATTTTTACTACAACTCCAAGCTGAATTTTCATGTGGCTTTTGCCGGAGCATAAAAACTATACTGATTACGACCATTTTTCTTCGATTGATATAAAGCCGAATCTGCTTGTTTTAAAATAGTAGCTTCTTCTATGTTTGGTAATGCTTTTAGCGTCGCTATACCAATACTTATAGTGACATGCTCAGCAGTTTCTGAATATTGATGACGAATGTTTAACTCTCTAACTTTATCCATGCAACGTTTAGCAATATTCTCAACCATATTCTGATCCGATGCGGTGATTAAAATAACAAACTCTTCACCACCATAACGAGCAACAAAGTCATTTTTACGCGCTACTGCTGAGTTAAGCGCTTCTGCAATTAACTTTATACAAGCATCTCCCTCAGGATGCCCATAATTATCGTTGTAAGATTTGAAATGATCTATGTCTATCATCATTAATGATAATGAGCCAAGCTCTCGAGAAGCACGACTCCATTCTTTGTTTAAGGTGCTATCAAATTTACGGCGATTAAAAATGCCCGTTAGACCATCCTTAACCGCTAATAATTGTAACTCTTCAGTACGCTGAGCAACTTTTTTTTCTAACATTTCATAATGTCGAGCATTAATTAAAGAAATAGCTGCTTGTGCTGCAATAAGCTCAACAGTATCTTTGTGCTTTTTAGTAAAAGCATGCTCCGTGAGATTATTTTCTAAATAAACAATAGCGATTAATCGACCTTGAGCAGTAATAGGTAAACACAAAACTGATTTGGGATTCTTAACCCTTAAATAACTATTCTTAATAAAACGATGATCTTCGTTAGGCGTATCAATAATCAACGTTTTCATCGTTTGTTGTATATAACGAATTAAAGTATCAGGTAATAATGGCTGTGCAAGTGTGTCGACATCATCAAGGTTGATATTATGTAATTGACTATTAATACAAGTGGAAGAGGCATTGATAGAGCCAACTATTTCCACTATCAACTGTTCTTCTTCATTAATAATAATAGCACCATATTGAGCGCCAGCATTTTCCATCAGTACGACCATCATTTTTTCTAATAATGAATTGACATAAATTTCTTCAGATAAAAGTTGATTCGCTTTTAGCAGAGAATGTAAATCAAGAGACTGAGTTTGATCCGTGACGGTACTCTGTATTGAACTTTGTAAATTGGGGCCAGATGAAACAACATCACTGATTAAATTGAAACCTAGTTTCGGCCATTGCTTTTCTATCTGAGCACATTTTGCCACAGCTCCCCAACGTGCATAAAGGTAATGTGCATCCCTAATACAATTTGCAGCGATACGTCTTTGCCCTAAATCAAGCCAGTATTGTGCATAACGTTCATTAATCAGTGCTTCACAATGAATAAAGTCAGCTATTTCAACCGCATCAAGTGCTTTAGCATAAAACTTAGCCGCTAAATCATTTTGCTCTTTTGCTCTGGCTATTTCTGCTGCGATTAATAAATACTTATGTGAATAATTTTTAGCACTATCGATTGACCATTCTTGAAACTGGTCACAAATTTTTTGTGCCTTCTCCAAGTTTTCTTTGTTTAGTTTCTTGGTATTAGTAAGGTTATCATCTAATAAAATTAATGCGACGTAAAACAAGCTCTCTGTCATTTCTGGCGTGTCAGGTAAGAACATACACACAATATCAATATTTTTAATGCATTGTGCTTGTAATACTTTATCTCCCAAAAGATAAGCATGACGGAGGGTTGCAAAAGTATAAAAGGCAGTATCCATCGAAGGAACATGGAAATCATCATTAAAATATTGATCTACATTAAATGATTCAGTATTTAATGAATTTGGCGAAAGCGTTTTTCCTTGCAAAGCTAATAGCGATTGATAAGCACCTAACAAAACAAAATTAACCGTTGCAGGTTGCTGTTTTTTATTTAAAAAAGATAAGCCTTGTTCAATGTCTATTTGTAATTCATCTAACTGTACGCCCTTAATAAACTTGTTACAAACCTTAAACAAAACGCCATAACCAGCGAAAATGAGGTTAATTCCTTCTTCTCCCCAAGTGATAATTTGTTCTTGAAAAACATAACTATTTTCAATGGGTTCACACCAATGCTGGTAGCTTGACGAAAAATATTGATAAATGGTTGAGCGGTGATATTTACTTTCCCATAAATCAGAAACACTTTTCGCCAACTTACTAATTTGGTAACAAGCTGGATATTTTTCTCCCATCATAGACATAGCAGTTGCATAAGCAGCATAACCAATAGAGCTGAGTTCACATTGGCCGTGCTTTAGGGTTAATTGCACCATATTACAGGCATTAGTGGCGTATGAAAGTGCCAAGCCAGATAAGTAAAAAGCCGGTGCTAAAGCATTATGTATTTCCATTCGCAGTAAACAATGCTCATTGGTCATTTTTTCTGCAGTTAATAATTGTTCACTTGTATATTGGTTAACTAAATTTTTTGTCTTGGTAAAAGTAGAGCCTATTTGTTGTTTCGACTCAACTTCGTTTGTAGGAAAGTCAACATCTAAAATAGTTAACCCCTCCATTAATATTTCTATGGCACTAGAAAAATTCCCACTTGATTGAAATTGTTCGGCCTGCACGAGAATTAGAGCTACTTTCGCTTTATTTGTTGGAGCACTTTTAAGGCTATTAAGGTATAAAGCTTTTGCGGTATCGATGTTTCCAGCTAGAAACTCCGTTTCAATTAGCCCTTTAAATACAGCTAATGTTTGCTGAGGGTCATTTTTCCAGGTATTTGGAGGTAAACATTGTTTGGCAATATTTAAATAACTAGCGGCCACATCATAGTTGGCAGCATCTTTACTTTTTAATCCTGCCCTCAAGTTTAATGTGACAAGTTGTCTTAATTCATCAATATTATCAATAATGTTGATGGCGCCATTAAATGCACGTAACAAAGTGAAAAGATTTACGTTTAGCTCTTCTTCTGTAATGTTCTCTAGCCAATGCCTGCCTATATGCAATAATAATTGTTCACGGCCTTCTTTCGGCGTTAACTGGTAAGCGGCTTGCTGAACTTTATCGTGTAAAAAGCAATAGTGAGATTGGCTTAAGCTAGATTCATCATCGATAAATTGATAGTGCTCATCTTGGGGCAATATAAAACCCGCTTCAAGCAGGGGCCATAGGGTTTTTGAAGTTGTTGTTATATCGTATTTACACGCTGATGATAATTGACGAAGACTAAAGCTATGGCCAAGATGCGCTGCAATAGACGCAAGAACCTGTGTTTCATTATTAAGCTGTTTAAATTTAACAATCATTAAATCTACAACATTTTCGGTCATTGAATGTTTTTTTATTTCTTCAATACGCCACTGCCACTTGCCTTTTGAATGGCTGTAATTAATGGTGCCTTCTTGATAAAGTGCCAATAAAAACTGATTAAGGAAAAAAGGGTTACCCTGTGTTTTTTTCAGGCATAACTCCGCCAAGACAGATGTTTCCTCAAAGTCACACTGTAATGAATTACACAATAATTGCTGGACGTGCTCAATTTTCAAAGGCTCTAAGTGTATGTTAGTTAATACATCTGCTTGTACGAATTTATGCAGAACTTTTGTGAGAGGGTGATCATCACCTACCTCATTGTCTCGATATGCACCAATGAGATATAAACCTGTTTTAGCCTTATCATTAACCTGTTTTTGTAATAAGTTTAATGTCGGCATGTCTATCCATTGTAAATCATCAAGAAAAATAACCAGAGGTTGTTCTTTAGAATACAGCGCACTAACAAAATCAATAAACACCATGTTTAAGCGCATTTCAGCTTCAGCCGGTGGTAATACAGTTAGTGCTGGCGGAGTGCCAATAATTAAGGCTAAGTCAGGTAATAGCTCAGTAATAATAGCGGCATTATTACCAAGGGTAACTTGTAACTTAGTACGCCATTGATTTAGTTTTTCATTACTTTCACTCAACAATTGTTGTAGGAGTTGTTGTAACGCTTCAATTAAAACTAAAAAGGGTTGCCCGCGGTCATACTGAACACATTTTCCTTTAATAAATAAACCATCTGTGGCGATAATGTTCTTTTGTAATTCATCCACTAACGCTGACTTACCAACACCTGAATAACCGCTAACAATTGCTAGTTCAGTCCTACCTGTACAAACTCGTTGATATACTTCTAAAATAGTTGCAAGCTCTGTTTCACGACCGTAAAGTTTATTCGATACATTAAAATTAACGGAGCCATCTGACATCGCTAAAATAAAATCTTCGATAGCATCATTACTTTGCCATTGTTTATAGCAGTAATCTAAATCAGTTTGTAACCCATATGCACTTTGATAGCGGTTTTCCGGTGACTTATCCATTAGTTTAGTCACGATATCCGAAATTACAAAAGGGATGTCTTGCTCTAAATGGACTAGAGGTTCCGGCGTTCGGGCAATATGGGAGTGTAACAAAGTCATCGCGTTTTTTGAGGTAAAAGGTAATTGCCCACTGAATAACTCATATAAAGTAACGCCTAGTGAATAAAAGTCGCTACGATAATCTACCTTTATATTGGTACGTCCTGTTTGTTCAGGGGAAATATACTCATACGTCCCCCACTGGTCATGATTTAGAAAGTCTACTTGTTGGTGGCTAAGCCGAGTGGCTGATGCAAAATCGCATAGTTTTAATTGTAGTGTAGTAGTGTCTATTAATATGTTGCTTGGATTAATATCTCTATGGATTAGCTGCAAGCGGTGAACATCAGCTAAGGCTGAGGTTAATTGGCATGCTATATATAAGCGTTGATTAAAAGTAAGTGTGTTTGTCGTAATAAGGTTACTTAATGTCGTTGACGAAAAGTATTCTAATATTAATATATGGCTATTATTATATTGCTCTAAAGCAAGTGCTTTAATCACCCATTTTGAATTGATAGAGCGCAACATTTTATATTCATTTTTCCAGCGAGCATCTAACTCTAGTGAAGGATAATTTGTATTTTTATATTTAATAATAACTGTCGAGTCATCAAACTCCGCTTTATTAGAGCTAGCTCGCGCCACTACAGTATCTTCGTATGAATAGAGTATGTTTTTTATTTCAAAATGGGATAAATTCATTAAGACGAGTAACCTTTAATTTTATAACTAACACAGTCTATTAACTCAATACTATATCTTCCAATAGTTTTAGTAAGGCTGTTTATTTTTATGGTTAATAGGCGAGAAATTTAGCGATGTATTGCCTGAGATAACCGTAAACTTTTCCTGTGTTCTATCAAATCCTTTGTTAAGCATCCTATCAAATCTGTCTCTTATACACATCTGACGCTGCCGACGAAGAGGATAGTGTAGAT
>CAJXUT010000115.1 GCA_913061365.1 uncultured Colwellia sp. | reverse complement strand
GGATATAAAAGAGGAAATTAGTTTTTGTGTATAGAATTCTAACTTATTTATGGTTTATTCTTAAATATTCATAAAAAAAGTAAAAGAAACAAATTAACGTATAAACAAACTAAAGCAGTTTTATAAATAAGGTAAAACTAAGAAATACTTTAGGGTAAAAAGGTATCATCAATGCAGTTTTTTATAATTAAATCTATTATCGTAAAAATAATTTTGTTGGTTTTAGTATTATCAATTTTTACGGCATGGGAATCTGCGTATGCTAAGGAAAGTACTTTAAAAATTGATAGTTATACACTTAAGCTACCAATAACAATAATCCCCCCATCAACAGGTAACCTATTCATAGACAGTGAACCTAGGTTCAACGAAAATATACAATTGCCTAGCTTTAAAAACCCTAAGAAATGGTTGCAAGCCTATATGGTTAATGAGATTGAGGGTATAGGTATGGCTGAGGTTATTCAGTTTCAATGTCAACGCTTGGGTAAACAAAATATAGAGTTATGTTTAATCTATTGGCAGTGGTCACAATCAACAACTTGGACTGTTATAGTTGATGTCGTTGATATAAAAGGAAATATTATTTCTCGTGAAAGTTTTGGACGTTATGGTGCATATATCGGTTTGTTACCTTATGAGCACAATGATGAAAAAAGTAAACTGCTGATAATGGAACGTGGCATCCACAAACCTGGTGATACTAACTGTTGTCCTACCGGTAAACAATTAGAAACCTACCAATGGCATAAAAAAGGATTAACTTTACTCTCTTCGAAAACTATAGAAGAGAAATGAAACCTTTTACTATTTGTCTTTAAAATACAGATACCAACCTTATTGAATGACAGTCGGGTAGAAGCTATGAAGTTCGGAGTATTCGCGTAGAAGATTAATTATCTCTAGTTAGACTTAACTTTTTGGTTAAGTCTAACCTCTCAATACTAACTGACAAATTTTAGCTTACAGTTTAATACGCGTTTCAATGCAAATATATATGACTAAGCACTTATTCTTTTGTATTGTCTGTAACTAGGTTGCCAAAAATTATGTTGAATTTGAGTTAATAACACTTCATCAGGCAAGGTTAGGGCATAGTTTTGTTCAAAAGCTACTTTAGCGACAGAAAAAGCAATTTTTTTACTTAACTCAACAATTGAATCTAGCGAAGGAAGTAATACTCCTTCGCCATTATTGGCTAAGGGTGACTCTTGAGCTAATACTTCACTTGCTGCCATTAGCATTTCATCACTAATACGGCTAATATTCGCTGAAATAACGGCTAGTCCAAGTCCTGGAAATATATAACTATTGTTACATTGTGCAATATCATGACTTTTTCCTTGATATTCAACTGGAGAAAATGGACTGCCGGTAGCAATAATAACTTGTCCTGTAGTCCACGTTATTATTTGTTCGGGTAATGCTTCTATTTGTTTAATGGGGTTACTCAGAGGCAATATTATGGGTAAGTCACAAGTGCTTTTCATTGTTTTAATGACTTGCTCGTTAAATAAACCCGCTTGGCCTGAAACGCCGATAAGAATTGTAGGTTTTAATTGTTGAGTAACTTCTAACAAGTTTGGATATTTACCTGAAAATGACCAAGAGTCTAATCGGTTTTGTGATTGCGCAAGCCGTTGCTGGAAATCTCTAAGGCCGATCATACTATCCATCAATAGCCCTGACTTATCAATCATAAAAATTTGACTTCGTGCCTGTTGCTCGGTAATTCCTTCGCTCACCATATAAGCAATAATTTGCTCAGCAATGCCACAGCCAGCAGAACCTGCACCAACGAATACAATCTTTTGATCAGATAGTTTTTGCTGTTTGCTACGACAAGCAGCCAGTAAAGTACCTACCGTTACACAGGCGGTACCTTGAATATCATCGTTAAAGCAACAAAGCTCATTGCGATAACGTGTTAATAATGGCGTGGCATTGTTTTGTGCAAAATCTTCAAATTGTAATAATGCCTGAGGCCAACGTCGCTTTATTGCTTGCACAAATAAATCAATAAATTCGTCATATTGTTGTTGCTCAATACGCTTATGACGAGCTCCCATATACATAGGATCGTTGAGTAGCTTTTCGTTGTTTGTGCCTACATCTAGCATTATGGGTAGAGTATAAGCAGGGCTAACTCCTCCACATGCCGTATATAAAGATAATTTCCCTATCGGGATCCCCATCCCCCCAATTCCTTGATCACCTAAACCTAAAATACGCTCACCATCAGTTACTACAATTACTTTGACTTTGTTTTTAGTGGCATTTCTTAATATGTCATCAATGTTGTGTCTTTGCTGATAGCAAATAAATAAGCCTCTTGAACTACGATAAATATCAGAGAATTTTTCACAAGCATCGCCAACCGTTGGCGTGTAAATAATGGGCATCATCTCGGTTAAATAACATTGCATTAGTTTAAAGAACAACGTTTCGTTATTGTCATGAATAGCACGTAGATAAATATGTTTATTAAGGTCACAATTAAAACTAGAGTATTGTTGATAAGCCCTAGTGACTTGCTCATCAATTGACTCATATCTTGGAGGTAATAAACCATTTAAATTAAACTGTTCACGTTCGGATAAACTAAAAGCACTTCCTTTATTTAATAAAGGCGTTTCTAACAAACTGGGTCCTGCATAAGGAATATAAAGCGGGGAGTTATTATTTTTTGTAGATGATTGATTCATTATTTTCTCTGCCGTAGATTTTATTATCATTTTAGTTGCTTAAGACAGAGCAAGGTTTAGACCATTAATTAAAAGCTGATTTTTCTTATTTAATTACAATAAGTTAATGTTTTTTATTTCAGAGGTGTAGTCGAGTGGTGAGTGGGATTCCCCCCAGATATTACAATTGTTATGATAAATCCCACCCGTTTTGTTAACTTAAAATTTACTCATTTTCTTTACGCTGTAAATCATATTTTTTCATTTTGTCATAAAGTGTCTTACGCGGTAGCGATAACATTTCCATCGTATCTTTTATGCTGCCATTACAGCTTAATAATGCGTCTTGCAATAAGGTTCGTTCGAAAAACCCTACCCGTTCAGCGAGTCCCATGTTTGAACGTAAAGTTGTTGAATTATCTTGATGCTTTTCAAAAGCGGCATCTTCTCCTAGTAAGACAAAACGCTCTGCTAAATTACGTAATTCACGCACATTTCCGGGCCATTCATTACTTAACAGTATTGTGCGGTTTTGTTGAGATAATGGGATCAATTCACGTCGGTAACGGGTTGATGCAACGCGCGCAAAATGAAGAAACAATAATGGAATATCTTCTTTTCTTTCTCTTAAAGCTGGAATCTTTACATCAACCAAATTTAAACGATAATATAAGTCATGACGAAATGTTCCTTGTTCACACAGCTCTAATAAATCAACTTTAGTTGCTGCGATCACGCGAATATCTAATTGAATGCTATTATTTGAACCTAAACGAACCACTTGTCTATCTTCTAAAACACGTAATAGCTTTATCTGCAAAGACATCGGCGTACTTTCTATTTCGTCTAAAAAAATAGTGCCGCCATTAGCGTATTCAAACTTACCAATTCTTCTTTTGTCTGCACCGGTAAAAGCACCTGATTCAGCACCAAATAACTCACTTTCAATAATGTTTTCAGGAATTGCGCCACAGTTTAACGCGACAAAGTTATGATCCTTTCGAATACTGTGATCATGTAAGTAACGGGCAACAAGCTCTTTACCTGTGCCTGTTTCACCATTTATCATAATATCTGCGGGTGCATCCATTATATTATCAAGTGTTTGGCGCATTTTTACGATAACAGGGGAGTTACCCAGAATTCTCGGACCGGGTGAAGTATGAGTTTGTAATTGCTTTTTGAGTTCTCTATTTTCTAACGTTAATGTACGCTTGTCTACCGCACGTTTAACGGTGTCAAGCAAGTGTTCATTGTTAAATGGTTTTTCAATAAAATCATAAGCGCCATTTCTTATGGCATTCACCGCCATTGATATATCACCAAAGCCGGTTAATAAAATAATCGGTAAATCACGATCTATTTTATGGATATTTGTCATTAATTGATGACCATCCATTACTGGCATATTAATGTCACTTATAATGACATCAGGCTTGCCTTGATCAATATTAGCTAATAACTCTTTTGCACTTGAAAAGCTACGTACTTGGTAGTTTTGTAGTTCCAGTAATTGCTCAATCGCAGTACGAATATGTTTTTCATCATCAACAATAAAAACACACCCTAATTGGTCTTCAGCCATGTATTGCTCCTATTGATTCACTTTATTTATATAAACAGGTAGCGAAATTGTAAATATTGCACCACCTAATTCGTGATTATTTACCACTAACGTACCCTGCATTAATTCAATAATACGTTGTGATATTGATAAGCCAATGCCTAAACCAAAACTTTCTTTGGTTGTAAAAAAAGGCTCAAATACTTTATCTAGATTAGTGGCCAAAATACCAGGGCCAGAATCTCTAAATGTGATGTTAACTTGTTGCCCAACTTTTTCTACTTTTACATGTATTTTACGTGTATTTAAATCTTTTATTGCTTGAATACCATTACTAATAATATTAACAAATACTTGCTCTAATCGAATACCATCGCCGAGGATATAAAGCTCTTCAGATGGAACGTGAGTAATAATATCGACACACTCTTTTTGTGCTTGATGCTTAATAATGGATAAGGTTTCACTAAGAGAATTTTGTACTAATATGGGTACTTTGATATCGACGCTTTTTTTAGTGAAATTTTTAAACTGACTAACAATATTAGCGAGACGATCTGTTAGGGCGATAATATGTACAAGGTTTGATTGTACCTTGTCTGGCATTTTACGTTCTTGGTAGGTTAATGCATTTTGTGAATAGCTTTTTATTGCCGTAAGTGGCTGATTAATTTCATGGTTTATGCTGGCTGACATATTGCCAACTACGGCTAATTTTGCGGCTTGAATCAGTTCTTCTTGGGTTTTCTTTAATTCAACTTGTGTCATTTTTCTTTGTGATATTTCGTCAACAAGTCTTTTATTAATCACAGTTAAGTCTTCAGTTCGTTCTTTAACTCGTTTTTCTAGTAGGAGTTTGGCTTGCAGCTGTTGACGAGTATTTCGAACTTTTTCTTTAGTAAATAGTACTAACATCACCAATAAAAAATAACTGCCGCTACCAATAAATATCATTAAAATATTTTGCTCATTTATTGGCTGTAAAGAACTCCAAATATGCACTTGCCAATCGTTTAAAGGCATTTTCGCTTGTTGGGCAAAAACGGTTTCTTGATTTTTTGTTAAATTAAAAAGCTGAACATCAGGGGTTATTGGAAGGTAGTCATTATTAACATGGGATACTTTTAAGGTTGATACTTCTCTTTGCGCATAACGTTGTTGTTCAATTATTGTTTGCTGACTTCTGTTTTGAGTAGCATTTTTAAGATGAGAAGCTATGGCTATTTGGCTCAGGCGCCATTCTTTTTTGTCAGAAATAAACACTACATTGTCGGGAGCAACAATTAAGAAATTGTAATTGTCGTTGCCAACATCTTGTGCATATTGATTTTCAATACTATCAACACTAACTTTTATAGCAATAACACCAATGATTTCTGCTTTACTTTTTACAGGATAAGCAAAAAAGTATCCTCGTTTGTTACTGGTGAGACCTACGGCATAGTAGCGTGATAACTTACCTGCTAAGGCTTCATGAAAATAGGGGCGTACCGTTAGATCATTACCAACAAAAGAACTTTCTTTGTCCCAATTGCTGGCCGCTATAGTGCTACCAAATTTGTTAATTAGATAAATATCAGAAGTTTCAGAAACTTGACTCATTTCCTTAAGCAAAACATTTAGTTGCTGAGTTTTTTGTTTGTCCTCAGGGGAGATGAGTACTTCTTGTAGGAGGGGGTGTTTTGATAGCACCTCAGGGATTTTTTCAAATTGACCTAATGTTTTATCAATATAGCTGATTAGGTTGTTTAAGTTTTGAGTCGATTGAATTAACAGGTCTTGGTAAGCGATGCGTAATCCAACTTGTTTAAACGTCATTATCGTCACAAATAAGCCGAGTAAAAGCAGCAATGTGTGAAACGCTTTTTTTAAATGACGTTTTGTTATATTCAACGGGATTTACCTCATTTTAAAATGTAGAGACTTACAGCGTAAGCCTCTACATTTAACTTAACTAATAGCCATTGAGCTTATCAATATACTCTGGGAATGCTAGTGATATCTGCGGTACATAAGTTATTAACATTAAGAATAATAACAGTAGGCCTAACCATGGTAAGCAAGCTTTAATAACCCATCCCATACTTTTGCCCGTTATACCGGCAGTAACAAATAGGTTGAGTCCTACTGGCGGTGTAAGCATACCTATTTCCATATTGACTACCATGATGATACCTAAGTGAATAGGATCAATGCCTAATTGAGTCGCAATAGGGAATAATATGGGAGCCATAATTAAAATGATGGCAGAAGGTTCCATAAAATTACCCGCTAATAACAGCAGTATATTAACAATAATTAAAAATGACCATGGCTCTAAACCCCAACGAATGATTGTTTCAGCAATAATGTGTGGAATACGCTCTGTTGTTAATACATGAGCAAATAACATTGCATTAGCAATAATAAACAGCAGCATAATGCTCACTTTAGCACCATCGAGTACAACACGTCTCACTTCAACGTCGGTGGTACTTTTAGGTAATGCTAAGCCCATTAAGAGCATGTTTCGGGTAATTGCTTTCACTAAAGGTTCTTTATCATTTTTCCACTGAACACCTTTAAGTGGGCCAATATCGCGATAACCAAATACAGCAATGAAGTAAGCATATATAGCGGCAACAGCGGCTGCTTCAGTAGGGCTGGCAACACCACCATAAATAGCACCTAACACAATAAATATCAGTGCTAATCCGCCTGTAGCAATAAAGCCGGAACGTAGCAATTGTTTAACGCCAGGAAATGGTATTGATGGTAAGTTTTTATAACGAGCCACAATATAAATGGCAATCATTAAAATTGACCCCATCATAATACCGGGAATTAAACCTGCCATAAACATACGTGATGCTGATACTTCAGTTGCTGCAGAGTAAACTAACATAACAATTGAAGGTGGAATAAGTATTCCTAAAGTACCTGCATTGGTAATAACACCGGCAGCAAAGCTTTCTGGATAACCTGCGCGCACCATGCCAACGATACAAATAGAGCCTATTGCTGCTACCGTTGCAGGAGAAGAACCTGAAACAGCTGCAAATAGCATACAGGCCAGTACCGAAGCCATTGCAAGACCACCGCGAATATGACCAACACTGTCAACAGCAAAATCAATGATTCTTTTGGCAACACCGCCTGTTGATAAAAAAGCTGATGATAAAATAAAAAATGGAATAGCTAATAATGTGTAATGCTCAGAAGTTGCTTCATACATTTTTAGGGCAATGGAAGCAATTGAGTCATTTGAGAAGAACAATATGGTTATCATGCTGGAAAACCCTAAAGCGATAGCAATTGGCATTCCGATCAAAATACATAGTAATAGTGTGATAAATAGAGCGGCGATAGTCATTATTTATCCTCCTTCGTGATTGTTTCTGTATCACTGCTTTCTACAGTGCTGTTGTTTGACTGAGAAGGCTCTTCCTGAATAAGGTGCATGCTCTCTTCTGCTTCATCAGCGAACTTAAAACCATCAGCTTTATCTTGAATAATTAATATCAATAGTTGAAAGAAGCGATAAAAAAGTAAGGCAAAACCAAACAGTAAAATAGATTGAGAAATCCAAATAGGCATAAGTGGGTCTTCAACATCTATTCTGAAATTATCCCATGCAGCGTCGATGTCCATTGAATTAACAATAAATGCAGGTAAATGAATATCTTCCATAACAAGACCAACATCATACATTTTGGCTAAATAAATAGAGCTGCCATAAAAAAACATCGCACAGTAACACAGACATACTAGTACAGCGGTAATCGACGTGATTTTTTTGGCTGCTGGCGGTAAACTTTTTACAAAGGCATCAACACCAATATGTGCACCTACTTTAACGCCATAAGACATGCCAAATAGAACAAACCATGCTCCGCAGGTGAGGGTGAGTTCTTCCATCCACATAAAGCCGACATTAAAAACAAAGCGAGCGATAACTTCTGCAAATACAAGCAGTGCCATACTCACCAATAGAACGCAGATGAATCCCTCTTCAATTGCGCTAGATTTTTTTGAAAACATAATAGAACTACCTATAATAATGCTAAGTGGTATTAAAAGTTGTAAAGGGCAAATATACAGAGACTATTTACGGGCCATAGCCTCTGTATTAACGATAAAAATGATTAGTTAGCGGCGATTGCTGCGTTTATAACGTTTTTGCCGATTTGTTTTTCAAATCTTTTCCAAACAGGTTTCATTGCTTCTACCCATTGCTGACGTTCTTCATTTGAAAGAGTTACAATTGTTGAACGTTTTGAGTCGACAATTTTTTGTTTGTCAATTGTTGATTTTTGAGCGGCAATGCCGTTACCGTAAGCAATTGCTTCATCTAAGGCTGCCTTAACGTCTTTACGAATATCCTTTGGTAATGACTTCCAAAAACTTTTTGAAGTAACAACTAAATAATCTAAAACCCCATGATTACTTTCAGTAATATGATCTTGTACTTCAAAGAATTTTTTTGAATAGATATTTGACCAAGTGTTTTCTTGGCCATCAATTGCTTTTGTTTGCAATAAGGTAAAAACTTCTGAAAAAGGCTTTTTAACCGCTACTGCGTCAACGGCATGAAACTGCGCTGCTAAAACATCTGAAGACATAATGCGAAACTTTTTGCCATTTAAGTCAGTAGGGGTTTTCATCTCACTACTTGATGAAAGTTGTTTCATACCATTGTGTAAATAACCCAGTCCTTGTAAGCCTTTACGATTGATAGAGTTAAGAAGTTTTTGTCCTTCTACACCTTGTTGAAAGCGTTCTACTGCATCTATATCTTTAAATAAAAAAGGTAAATCAAATACTTGTAATTTCTTTGTATACTTTTTAAATTTTGATAATGACGGTGCAGCTAATTGCACATCACCTAGCTGCATGGCTTCAAGCACTTTGTTATCGCCAAATAATTGTGAATTTGGGAATACTTTTACAGTAACTTTACCTGCTAATCTCTCTTCAACTAACGCTTTAAACTTCAGTGCCATTTGCCCTTTAGGTGTGTTTTCAGCAACTACATGGGAAAACTTAATTTCAATTTGTTCAGCACTTACATTAAATGAAAATGCACACAATAAAGCGGTAGTTAAACCGTATATCTTTTTAGTTAATAACATGGTTTTGTTCCTTAATTGGGTTATATTTAGCTATGATTTTTTTATAAAAAATTAAAAGTCGAAACGAGCGCCTAATTGAAACTCTGACATGTCTTTTCCTGTTGAAGGTAAACGTGACTCATCGCTGTCTAGTTGTTCAAATGAAGCCCAAAGTCTGAATTTTTTAGAGTAATAACGAACGTATTCCACTTTTACTGAGCTAACATCGCCTTTAATATCACAAGCATTTACGGCATAACGAGCGTGAAATTGATTTTTACCTTGTTTCCATTTTCCGTAAATACCTGTAGTAGAGCGCTCTTCATTTTTACAAGACGTTACGCCGCCAACATCGTTACCACTTAGGGTAGACTTTAGTTTGACATTACCTGAAGAGTTACCGCCGTAGATATCAAAATCTTCTTCTGCTAGGTGGTAAAATGCTGAAACTGTTACGCTGTCAGAAACGTTGTACCAACCACGAACACCGTATAAATTTCCTGTGTTTTCACCGCGTTTGTCTGCAGCTAAGGCTGCTTGTAATTTCAATGGTCCAGCTTTGTATTCTACAGCGGCTTGATATTGGTCAAATGAATCTCCATCTTGCTTTTCTGTTTGCAAAGCGGCACCAAACTTCCAGTTACCCGATTTTTTCTCCCATTGTAGAAAATCGTCATCTCGAATAGCACCTTGACGTAAAGAATCTAATCCGTCTGAAAAATATGCACCACGGACAAACTTGTGCCATAAGATAGTTTGTGAACCAAAAGTTACTTTACCAAAATCACCTTTTAGTCCAACAAGTGCTTGGCGTAAACCTGGTTTGTTGTTTTGGCTGAAATTAACGCTGTCATCACCTCTAAGACCATATTCAACAAGTGCTAAACCAGTTAAGCCGTTACCTAAATCTACAGAAGCTTTCGCCCCAACTCGACTAAGAAAATCGCGACCGTTTGCAGCATCATCACTGGTTCCTGCATCAACAAAGTCAGCCCCCAATCTTAACGAGCCATAAAAAGAAGTTTTTACTTCTCCTTCGTCAGCATACGCAATGCTTGTTGCGCCAATTAACAGTGTTGCTGTGCATACTTTCTTTAAAAATTTATTTGTGTTTTTATTCGTCATTGTTATTCCCCTAGTATTTTTATTTATAGTGTGAACGCTGATTTTCTCTTTTTAATAACTGTGTTGTAATTGCTATAACACATCGTTCACAAGCTATATCGCAAGGTTAATGCCAATAACTGTAATAAAAGGCTAATAGATTAATAACCTTTAAAAACAAGTTGTTAACTTTGGTTTTTGTCACAGGTTGAAGATGGGACATTTAAATAGGTAGCGGGTTTTGACCCAAACAGAAATTAAACTGTGGGGGAATCCATCCATGAAGTGGGGGGATTTAATAAGCTAACTTATATTATTGTGATATTTTTGCTTTAAGCAGAATAGTAGAATGTAATTTAGTAACCACCTGTCAATAGCACCATTTAAAATATATAAAAAGTAAACAGTGCAGATGAGAGAAGAGTTTAATTGGGCTGTTACTAAAAAGAGAACAGTTTGAGTGTTCTCTGACCTAATTAAGTATATAAAATTATGATGGTATTAATTAAATGTTGATAATTTACCCGTTTGCAGACGTATCTGTCATGAGTTGTTAATTACAATAAAGAGCGCACTTGATTTCTAGCGCAATTTTTAGCTTGATATAAAGCAAGATCGGCACGTTTAGTTAATACATCAATATTGTTATCTGTCGCTTTCACTTTTGTTCCATTGTTTCTCTTATTCTGGAGAAATTAACTCTTGCCATTTTTTTGAAGACTTTAACGTTTTAATGCGAGTGTTAAGCCTAGTAATATAGGGAGCGTATTCCTCTTCTAACCATAAATATAAATCTATTTCAGTAATGGTTTCAACATGCATAGATTCATAAAAATTCCTCTGTAAATTATTTTTAAAATTAGTATTAACAATAGGAAAAATCAGTGCGTTAATTCGCTGGCTGGTAAGCATATCTAGCCCTTGTTCCATTGTTTGTATTTCAACAGGAGAGGCTTTCGTTATCGAAGACAAGTAGTTAGTAAGTGCATGGGAGCGAAAAACACCAACAATATTAGAGCTTTTTAAGTCTTTCATGCAATTATTTTTAGTGATACAGGAAACCTGAGGATTGATGAATGCTTCTAACTTCACTTGTAAAATATTCTCAGGTACATGAATGATATCTTTACGGTTTATGGCTTGAGGAAAACCTATTGAGGAGGCAAAAAAGCCATCACATGTGCCGTTTTTAAATAGATGTTCAGCTCGTTTTGTTGGGCTATGAAATATGTCTGGCTTAAGTCCTGTTTTTGTAAAGACTTCTTGAATGAGTTTATCTACTTGAACATTCCATTGCGGATTAAATGCTTGCCCTGTGCAAATGAGAAACTGTTTTTCGCTAGTTGATACAGCGAGTATAGGATTAGAAAATAAACCGCTTAGAATAGAGATACATAGACTTGCTAATACAAAGGTAGATTTAAATTTGTTCTTCTTTTGTGCTGTCTCTTATACACATCTCCGAGCCCACGAGACGTAGAGGAATCTCGTAT
>CAJXUT010000114.1 GCA_913061365.1 uncultured Colwellia sp. | reverse complement strand
GGCTCGGAGATGTGTATAAGAGACAGATACGGTTCATTTAAAAAACCTTTTTAATCGAAGAATAAAACAATAATAAATTGATTCTAAAATAGATTTTATCTTTGTCATAGAAAAATATTTATAATCGAAATAATAATCTTTAGTTGAAAATAGTATTATTGAATACTAAAGCGGATCTATTTGGCTAAAATAAATTGTGTAAATTTTGTTTGTTGTAGAACCTATTCTTTTCCACAATAAAAAGTAGTAAGTATTTGACCTGACTACAGGTTAATGCCTTAAGTTGTAGCGTTCCTAACTAGAATTATCAATATAGGAATACTATGAACAACTTTAAACTACTTACTTCAATCTGCTCTATCGGCCTCTTATTTTTTAGCAATTTGTATGCGGCTCATGATTCTATATTTGGTTTCGTAAAAAAAGATGCGATGACAATAGAAAGAACAAGCTCTTTTGAAATCCCTATGACGCTAAGTGAAGCATTGCCATTGTTTACCGCACCAGGAGAGATACTTTGGGTACCCGGTTGGAATCCAAATATTCTAAATGGAAATGGTTTTGAACAAGGTACCGTATGGTTAACTCAGTATGGTGAAGTGTTTCCTTACAAAGTTGCCATTCGCTCAATAAGTCGTTAATGAAAATGCAATTGGTTCATTTATTTGTGGTGAAGCTCACAAAAGTGAGTGAATCGTTATGATTTAGTCTACGATTAAAAGATAGACGGTGAGAGGGCGATGCATGAAAGAAAAATTATTTAATTATACCAAGCTAAATCTGGATGAAGTCTTTGCTAAATTTTATGAAACTATGCTGTCGTCACCTGATATGGCAATATTTTTTGATTCCGATGATCAGATTCAAAAGCTAGTCAACAAGCAAAAAAAATTCTTGCTTGAGTCAATAATGCTTGATGATGAAGACATTCGGGCTCGTTATATACAATTAGGCGAAATGCACCATGGCCTTAAAATTCCTTATGCTGATTTTTCTGTTGGTATTGAATTTTTAGAGCAAGGAATTATTCAAGCAGTCGTCAAAAATGAGAAGTCACCCTGCGAATTAATAGATCATACTTTTCATTTTTTTAGACTTATAAAAGCTTACACGGCAAAAGGGTATCTAAACCTACTACTGGAATCTGATATAAAGGATATTGACATCTATCTATCCAATGTTCGCAGCTCCACAAATCTGGATAGTGTTTTATCAACAGAACGCATTATTTGGCTTAAGAATATTATTTTTGCTATCAAAATAGAAAATCGTGCAGCCGCACCATCACTCAAAACGCCTCCAGAAATTATTGATATCATTAAGGCTGAAACCAAAAGTGATAAAGAGCTTACTCACTATGCGTTAGATATGATAAGTCGAATTGAATTAACCGCCCGCAACATATTTTTCTTTATAGACAAAAAATCCTATGGAGAAGTTTTACCCTTATACAAAGAGCTCATGAGTATATATAAGTTAACTTTGATGTTGGTTAACGTTATGACGGTTGTCACAGCGGAAGCCGAATTGTCGGGATTAAAAAAGGACTCATTAACACAGTTACTAACCAGACATACAATGCCACATTTAATGAAGCGAGAACTCGCTATTTCCACCGCGTCAAATTACTCTATTGCCTTTGTTATGCTTGATATAGATCACTTTAAAGATATCAATGATCAACATGGGCACTTAGCTGGAGATAAAGTACTTAAAGAAATTGCGGAAATAGCTTCTTCTTTTATTCGTTCTACTGATTATGCTTTTCGATTTGGTGGTGAGGAAATTTTACTTGTTTTAAAAGGAGCCTCTTTGGACGTAGCTCATGCGCAAGCGGAAATTATTCGTCAAAAAATAGAAAGTAAATCTTTTGATAAAGGTGATACTTCTTTTAATGTCACTGCAAGCTTTGGGGTTGTACAGTTTCAGCCTCCATATACTTCAGATATCAATAAAATGATTGATGCAGTGGATAGAAAGCTTTATATCGCTAAGGAATCAGGCAGAAATATAGTAATAAAATAGCATGTCATTTGGAATTACTGAACTGCACATAGTAATCCCCATATTTACGCTGTTATAATGTGCGCGTTATTTGTCCGCATACTTTAATTGTCAACATTGCTGTGCGTGAATATTCTTCCCCCATATTATTGATTTATAGGCTTTGCTATGACAGGTGATATTCAGTTTATTTTCTTACTCCTTACTATTACGGTCATACTTTTTATTTGGGATCGTATTCGAATGGATATTGTAGCGCTGTCGGTGGCGGTTACTTTAGCGCTTTCAGGTATTTTAACACCAACGGAAGTGGTGTCAGGTTTTGGTATGCCAGTGGTTGTAATGATAGCGGGCTTATTTGTTGTTGGCGAAGGGCTTTTTCGAACCGGCTTGGCTGCTTCTGCTGGGCAATGGCTAATAAAAGTTGGTGGAACCAGTGAAGTACGTTTATTGCTTTTTATGATTCCTTTGGTTGCATTTTTATCAGCATTTATGAGCTCGACAGGAGCTGTTGCTTTATTGATTCCTGTTGTGTTGAGTATGTCGCATAAATCAGGAATGTCGCCATCAAAACTGTTAATACCTTTAGCATTCGCTTCTCTTGTAGGTGGAATGCTAACGTTAATTGGTACACCTCCAAATATTGTGGTGAGCTCACAAATGGAGAAGGCCGGTTTAGCTCCCTTTGAGTTTTTTGATTTTACGCCAATAGGTATGATTATTTTGTTGGCAGCAATGATCTATTTAATCTATTTTGCTCGTCGCTTATTACCAAACCGTGGAATCCGTGACCCTGAGCAACCTCATCCGCATTTTCATGAGTTTGCCGAACGTTATGGCATAGTTGATCAGATTCATACATTATCTTTACCTGTTAATTCTACTTTGATTGGAGAAACGGTTTCTTCGATTGGCTTAAGAACAAATTATGAAGTTACCGTGTTTGGTATTAAGCGAAAGAATCGGTTGACCTCATCTTTAATGGCGGTGATGGTTGAAACATCAATTCAACAAAATGATATTTTAATGGCGCAGGGTACAGCTGAAAATATTGCTCGTATGTGTAAAGAGTTAAATGTTATTTCGTTAGGTTTTCCTGTTGAGCAAGTTAGGCAAATGCATCAAGAGTTTGGTGTTGCTGAAGTGATGTTAAGAAGAACCTCATCACTAATGCACAAAACGATTAAAGAAGGAGAGTTTCGCGAAAAATTTGGATTGAGCGTGGTTGGTTTACGTCGAGATAATGAAACCATAACGACTAAGTTTGATAGCACACCATTGCAATTTGCTGATAGCTTACTGCTAGTTGGCGGTTGGAAGCAATTAGAAGCCTTGCCCGATAAACGCGATTTTGTTGTTGTTGAAACGCCAGCTGAAATGACTGAAGCACCTTCTCATGGGCAAAAAGCCCCGCAAGCTTTATTAATTATGGTGTTAATGTTACTTGCAATGGCTACTGGAGTTTTACCCGCCCTGGCAGCAGTACTTACTGCCGCGTTAGCGATGGTAGTTACAGGTTGCGTAAGTATGGAAGAAGCATATAAATCGCTTAATGGGCCAAGCTTAATTTTGATTGCTTGTATGTTGCCACTTGCCTTAGCGATGGAAAAAACTGGTGCGGCGTTATTAGTTGTACAGCATCTGGTTTCGAGTTTTGGTGGCAGTGGTCCAATGGCATTGGGTGCGGCCTTATTTATTTTTACTTCAGTATTTAGTCAATTTATTTCTAATACGGCAACAACGGTATTGGTTGCCCCTATTGCTCTATCTGTCGCGCAAAGCATGAATTTAAATCCAGAGCCTTTTATGATGATGGTGGCATTAGCCGCATCAACTGCTTTTGCGACACCTATTGCTTCACCAGTGAACACTTTAATTTTGATACCCGGAAAATATAGTTTTAAAGACTTTATTAAAGTAGGAGTACCATTACAATTTATTGCTATGGCGATTGCTTTGTTGTTAACGCCACTATTTTTTCCATTCTATTAAGCAAAAAGAAATGATTAGAAAAACACTAGGCTAGATTTTCAACAAATATTACTACAAGCGGATCTTCTTAGTTATTGAAAATAGGTTAGAATTAAAGTGCTTTAGTTTCAAATGTCGGTGAAAGTATACGTAGCGATTGGTTCTCTTAGAAAGTTAATAGAGGGATTTACCTATAATTTCTCGCTAATATTTCATTCTTTTCATGTTGTTGATATTTCTCAGCGGTGTGTTTACCTAGATCTTAATTAGTGCTTTAATATAATTAAGTGCTTTTATTTTAAGCTGAACAAATATTGAAAACCTAAAAGAAAAGGCAAGCTGTATGAGAGAAAGAGGGATTTCAGAAAAAGTATTACTATCTCTTAATTTACTCGGCTCTGTAAGCATATTCCCGTTTGCAATTTTACGCTGGCACTCTGGTGATTTTACTTTAGCAATTATTGACGGGATAATCTCAGTAACACTATTGGGGTTTTTTACGTATATATTTATAACTCGAAAAACAGCGGTTATAAAAATTTTAAATGCTATTTTTTTAGCTATTGCGGTGCTAACAAGTATAGCGATAAAAGGACAATCGCAAATCCTTTGGGTAGCTCCTGCCATTATTGCAATTCACTATTTAGTACCTGTAAAACATGCAAAAACAATTAACATCATTCTATTATCTATAATGTTAATCATTGTTTTTCCACATACAAATCTGATTGAATTTATAACAATTTTATCTACTACTGCTTTAACGGCGTCGCTATCCTTTGTAATGTTTCGCGCATACAATAATAAACAACATGAATTATCCTTACTTGCGACTATAGACCCATTAACGGCTTCTGGTAATAGGCGATTATTGGACACAAAACTATCGGAAGTTATTGCTAATCAAAGCCGTGTTCAACATGCAGTGTGCTTAATATTAGTAGACTTAGATGGTTTTAAAGAGATAAATGATGAATATGGACACGCAGTTGGAGATCAAATTCTTGTCTCTTTATGTTGCTTAGTGAAAGAACATATACGGGCAGTAGATTCACTTTATCGATACGGTGGTGATGAGTTTATTATTGCCCCGTTGAGTATGAACTTAATAACCGCTAAACAGCTTGCTGAGAAAATACGTGGCATTGTTGAAAATCATAAATTTATTCACGATATCAAATTAACTTTATCGATAGGTGTTTCTGAGTATATTCTTAATGATACACCTGAATCATGGGTCAGTCGTGCAGATCTCTCTTTATATAAAGCTAAGAATGACGGTCGAAATAAAGTTTATTAATCACAAGTAAATAAATTTTTGGGGTATGAATAGTATTTAGATTATTTGACTTAACTTTATGTTGAGAGGTTTCAGCCTTTTGATACTGAAATAGTAGCAAAAATAGGCGGTAATTATGCATTACCGCCAGTAAAAATGAGTGCTTAAACGGTTAAGGTGATTTTACCTACCGCTTTACCTGACTCCATTAACTCATGCGCTTTCGCTACTTCCCATATTGAGAAATTACTTTCGTCAATAATAGGCATAATTAAACCTGCATCAACAAGCTTTGCAATTTCAGTGAGAATAGCGCCATGAGATGCATGGTTAATGTTATGACATAAAGGGATGAGCATTAAAATACTATGAAATGATAAGCTTTTTAGCGCGATTTGAAGTGGGTCTGTAATCGGTAAAATAGTTGCTACATCACCATTGAACTTAGCAGCTTCAAATGACTTTTCTATATTATCACCGGCAACCGTATCAAATATCTTGTCAAAGCCAACTCCAGCAGTATATTTTTGTACGTAGTCTGAAACAGACTCTTTAGTGTAGTCCACTAAATTATCTGCACCTACCGTTTTAGCTAGTATTTCATTAGCGGGAGAGTAGGTTGAGGTTACATTTGCACCAAGCGCTTTTGCTAATTGCACCGCAATGTGACCTACTCCGCCTGTAGCGCCATGAATAAGCACATTATCTCCAGCTTTTATATTCATTTTTTGAACAAGCGCTTCATATGAAGTAATGGCAACTAATGGTAAAGCTGCGGCTTGTTTCATGGTTAATGTTTTTGGTTTTTTAGCTATTAATCGCGCATCAACCAACATAAATTCAGCTAAAGCACCGTCAACGCCATTTACACCACCAGCCATACCGTAAACTTCATCGCCTATGTTAAAGTTGGTAACGCCTGCACCTACTTCAATAACAATACCTGCGACATCACCGTGGAGTATTTCAGGTAAATTTTTTGACCAAGGCAACTCAGTAGAACGCAGCATGGTATCTATCGGATTTACACTCGTTGCTTTTACTTCTATTACCATATGGCCTGATTTAGCGACGGGTTTTGCTTTCTCTGATATTTGAAAAACGTCAGTGTTGCCTATTTCTTTGATGATCATTGCTTTCATAGTATTGCCCTTTATTTGTATGCACATTTGATAGTACGTTTCAGTGCCGCTATTCTATTTGTTGTTAATAAAGCAACCAAGTACCTAGACAGCAAATTACTTTTGTCTTTTTAGCAACTCAAGATTAAGATAATAGTGATAAAAAATTTTAGGTTTTAATGAGGTGAAAAATGAGCTCACTGAATCGGTTATTGTATTTTAACTGTGTTGTAGAAACGGGCAGTATTTCTGAAGCCAGTAAAGTATTTGATGTGCAACCGTCTTCTATTTCTAGGCAGTTAGCTGTTCTTGAGCAAGAACTTGGTGTTCGTCTTTTAAATAAAACGACTAGAAACACTGGGCTAACTGAAGCCGGCCATAAATATTATGAGTTTTCACAACGTATTGTTTCTGAGTTTTATGAAGCAAAAAGAGCTGTTAATGACTTACAAGAAAAACCAAGAGGTAAGCTGAAAATAAGCATGACTGTAGGGTTTGGTGAAAGTGTTGTATTACCACTAATTTCAAAATTTATATCGTTGTATCCTGATATTAATGTAAAACTTGAGTTAACTGAGCGCGTTGTCGATCTTGTTGAAGAAAATATTGATGTGGCGATTCGCAGCGGTCGATTACCAGACTCAACGATGATTGCAAAACGATTGGCTTTCAATAACTTTTTATTATGTGCCAGCCCACAGTATTTAGCGAATAAAGGAGCACCTAATACTCCTGAAGATTTAATCGATCATCAATGTATTCGATACAGTTATTCTCGTTGGAAAGATTGGTTTTTAATGGCTGAAGAAAGAACAAAAATTACTATTAATAAAACTATTTCAGTTAACTCAGTTAATGGCCAAAAACAACTCGTGCTAAGTGATGCGGGGCTAGCATTAATGCCTTATTGGGCTGTTAAGCATGAACTAGCAAATGGCTCGATAAGCCAAGTGATGTCAGAATATATTTTCAGTCCTTATGAAGAAATCAGTGCTACCTACGCTATCTATTTAAAACGAGAGCTGATTTCACCAAAAACTCGAGTATTTTTAGATTTTTTAAATGAGAATATTGTCGACCTTGATATTTAGTAAAGAAGCTATGTAAATCAAGCTTTGCTTTATTCAAATACAGCTTACTGTAGTTCTTTACAAAGAATGTAGTACGGGCTTAACTACTTAAAATTCCGCACTCTTTGTAAATTTTTAAGCTGTGATAAGCAAAAAAACTTGTAAAAGATAAGTAAACTTCAAGCCCTAAGCCCCATCTCTTTTGATTGCTAATGAAATAGGTAGTCAATTCTATTCATATGCCTTCTTAGATGTTTTTCTTACGATTAAATTTATTGAATATAAAAATCAATTTAATCAATTTTATTAATCTATTGATTGGCTCTACTATATTTAGAGTAAAAAATAACTTTAACTAATTAAAAAATGATTGAGTTACCAACAAGAGCCAACATACATAAGGAATTAATTATGAGTAAGAAATTAACTACAGCAGCAGGCTGTCCTGTTGCACATAACCAAAATGTTCAAACTGCTGGAAAACGTGGACCTCAACTTCTACAAGACGTTTGGTTTTTAGAAAAAATGGCACATTTTGATCGTGAAGTAATTCCCGAGCGTCGTATGCACGCAAAGGGCTCAGGTGCTTATGGTACATTTACGGTTACTCATGACATCACTCAATACACGAAAGCAAAAATATTTTCTGAAATTGGTAAAAAAACTGACTTATTTGCACGTTTTACTACTGTAGCGGGTGAACGAGGTGCTGCTGACGCAGAACGTGATATCCGAGGTTTTGCTTTAAAGTTTTACACAGAAGAAGGTAATTGGGATTTAGTCGGTAACAACACACCTGTGTTCTTTTTACGTGATCCACTAAAATTTCCTGATTTAAATCACGCAGTAAAACGTGACCCCCGTACAAATATGCGGAGTGCAAAAAATAACTGGGACTTCTGGACATCATTACCTGAAGCATTGCATCAAGTTACTATAGTGATGAGTGATCGTGGTATTCCTGCAACTTATCGTCACATGCATGGATTTGGTAGCCACACATTTAGCTTTATTAATAATGAAAATGAACGCTTTTGGGTGAAATTTCACTTTGTTTCACAACAAGGTATTAAAAACTTATCGGATAAAGAGGCGAATGAAGTCATTGGTAATGATAGAGAAAGTCATCAACGTGATTTGTTAGAGAGTATAGACAACCAAGTTTTTCCTAAATGGACGTTGAAGGTGCAAATTATGCCAGAAGCAGAAGCTGCTACCACAGCTTACAACCCGTTTGACTTAACTAAAATATGGCCACACAAAGATTACCCATTAATTGAAGTAGGTGAGTTTGAGTTAAACCGTAATCCAGAAAACTTTTTTGCAGAGGTAGAGCAATCAGCCTTTAATCCTGCAAATGTGGTTCCTGGTATTAGTTTTTCTCCCGACAAAATGCTACAAGGTCGTTTATTTTCATACGGCGATGCACAGCGTTATCGTTTAGGGGTTAATCATCAACATATTCCGGTGAATGCACCTAGGTGTCCTGTACATAGTTATCATCGTGATGGAGCAATGCGGGTTGATGGTAACTTTGGTAGTACAGTGGGGTATGAACCTAATGACCAAGGTCAGTGGGCAGAACAAACTGACTTCTCTGAGCCTCCATTAGAGTTAGATGGCGCAGCTGATCATTGGGAACACAGTGATGATGATTACTTTTCACAACCAGGAGATCTGTTTCGTCTAATGACTGCTGAAAAGCAACAAATTCTATTTGATAATACAGCTCGTAACTTAAACGGTGTACCAAAAGAAATTCAATTACGCCATCTAAAACACTGTTACAAAGCCGACCCAGCTTACGGTGAAGGAATAGGTAAATTGCTTGATATCAATGTGAGTGAATTCAACTCGTAAGTAGTACAAGTAAAGCAGATGAAGCTGAATGCTCATCTGCTTTGTCCACACTGCTTTATTTGTTTCACTTTGATTTTCTTTTTAAAGCCTAATCGATAATTTAGTTAATTCATCTTTGTTTTTTTTAGACAGTTAAGTAAAATAGTTAGTCTTTAATAATTCTGTAAAGGTTAGTGATGAAACGCGTTGTTTTATATATTTCAGATAAATGTCCTCATTGCCGTGAAGCTCAAAAATACTTAGATGATAATGGCATTCAATACAGGCTAACAAATGCGAAAATGCAGCGTGGTAGAAAAGAGCTTGATGCTATAGGTGCTCGCTCTGTACCGGCTCTTAAAATCGGCAATGAAGTTATGATCGGCTGGAATTTAAAAAATTTTAAAAAACTTTATAACGCAGATTAAAAAACAAAATAATCTCTTTGATCATTGAATAACCTATAAAGGGGCAGAGCAACATATGAGTCGCCCCTTAACAAATATAACCCCATAAGTTTATCAATCAGCACAACCATTGTTGCTTAGCGGCAAAGTGTTCAGGTTTCAATAGCGCACTTAGCTGGAACAATATTCAATATTTCTTCTATATATTTCTAATTTTTCCATATTGGAAACGACTCAAAATGCTCAGTAATAACTAAGTTATGATAAAAGCCAATTATTTTTAGTTCTTAATTACTTGAAATTATGGGATATTAATGTAATTCGACACAGATTATGGGGCTGATATTACTGAGAAGTCTTTATAGTCTCTTTTATAAACCCAATTCAGTACCCTGAAGCACGATATGATATATACAAAGTTCAATACTTGCTTGCTTTCTGTATCGACGTAAATAGTAGAATGTGTAAGATTATCAACACCTAAAAACAACATTAAACGAAAAATTTACAGTTGGCTGTTTTTCGTTCCTCAAACATTATAGTTAACAGTAATTGTCGATTATGTAAGCATTATACGTATTATTAATCATTGGATAGGGTTAACCTCTCTCTTGAATAAATACCAAACATCAAGGAACAGCATGTTTAAGTTAATGAAAACCTTTATAACCTTTACTTTTTTTGTTTTATTAGTTGGCTGTAAGTCTACACCGCCAGTAAACGCTTATCACGTAAATGAATCTAATTTATATTGGACAACACCTAAATATATTAATTCTTATGCACACGTTAATTATGCTCAGATTAATAGCGTTGATCTAACAACATTTAAAGTTATAACTGAAAATACAATTTACGCGAAAGACCAAAGTTATGTTTATCGTAAAGCTACGGCATTACCGTTTGCAGAGCCTGATTCATTTGAGGTAATTAACGATATATATAGTAAAGATAAAAACTATGTTTTTTATGAATCTAATATTATTGAAAACGCTCAAAGTGACTCTTTCGAGATTGTTAAGCGTAAATTAGCAAAAGATAACAATTTTGTATATTTTCGCCATAAAAGACTGATTGATGCTGTACCTGAAAATATTAAAATTTTGTATCTTAAAGAGGATAGCATTAGTGGGCCGATATATTCTCAAAGTAATTCAAACGTTTATTACAATGACACAAAATTTATACCTTGTGATATACAAACTTTCAAAGTGATCCCTAAGCGTAATAGCTGGTCTTTCGACAATAAGTGCGTGTATCACAAGGGGAAGTTGTATGAAGATATAGACCCCGCTACGTTTACCCCTATTAATTACAGCTATGGTAAGGATAAAAATAATATTTACCATAAAGGTAAAGTCGTTAAGTTTGCTGATATAGACACTTTTAAATCAACATTTAGAGGATTTATTACAGCCAGAGACAATAAAAACTGTTTTATTGGCGAAAAGATTGTCGACTGTAAAGATCCTATCCCGGGTAAAAAATCAAAAGATATGCTCAGCAATATGCTAACCCTAATGCTCATTGATTCGGATGGAGATAGAGTCAGCCATTTGGCCTCACAGCAAGAGACAATTAGCTCTGTTATAGAGCAGGTTGGCAATAACTATCTTACAACTGATGACATAGCCCTTATTAATTTGAATAACATACCAAGCAATTTTAAATGGCAAACAAAAACAGCTCGTACAGACTATATAAATAGTCGATATGGTTATAGAAAATCTATTGAGAAAAACTTTGTTTTTGATGAATTCAGTAGTCTCAATAATGGGGTTATGCAACTGATTAAAAACGCTAAAGGGCAAACATTACAAGAAGAAACCTCTTTTCATATTATGGGGGAATATGGATACTCTATCTATCAAAATGGTAAGTGTGAACTTAAGGTTGGTTCTTGTACGGAAACAGTAAAGCTTTTTGAGCAAAGCTTGATACCAACTTCAAAAATTCCAGCTAAAGCCATTCCTATTGATATCACAGTAGATTTTGAACTAAGTTATCAAAATGGTGTTTGGATTAGAGAAATGATAAATAAGAAAGGTGAGAAAGTTAAGGAGATGACTATTTATGATAAATCAACATTCCCTGTATATTATGCCATGATTAAAGATGAAAAATTGCTAATGGAATATGTTTCTAGTTCGATTACCTTACCCTAGTTTATTGTTGGGCTTTGTTACAGCAGGCGATTTTTTTAGTTATTAATGTGTTTCCTGTGTTTATACAGAATTATTAGAATTAATTTTTTGGCGATTTATAGCAAAGTGAAAAATGATGGTTATAGGA
>CAJXUT010000113.1 GCA_913061365.1 uncultured Colwellia sp. | reverse complement strand
TTTTTAAACTTTAATCATTAGGAACATTAATATGTCTGCTGCTGCTGAGTTAACCAGCCAAGAATATATTAAACATCATTTAACCAATTGGACTGTAGGTGAAGGTTTTTGGACCTTACATTTAGATACTTTGGGTTGGTCGGTGTTTTTAGGCTTTATCTTTCTTTATATTTTCCAGTCGGTTGCTAAAAAAGCAACAACGGGTGTACCAGGTAAATTGCAAAGCGCAGTTGAACTTGTTGTAGAGTTTGTTGATAGCAGTGTAAAAAGTACTTTTCACGGCTCTAACCCATTAATTGCACCATTAGCCTTAACAGTTTTTGTTTGGGTATTATTAATGAATGCAATGGATTGGGTACCGGTTGATTTTCTACCTTGGTTAATCGCTACGGTTGGCGGTGTAGAAATGTCGCATGTTTACATGAAGCCTGTACCAACAACAGATCCAAATATGACTTTTGCATTAGCATTAGGTGTATTTATTTTAACAATTTACTATTCAATTAAAGTTAAAGGTGTTGGTGGCTTCATTAAAGAGCTTACTACACAGCCTTTCGGTCATCCTGTGATGTACCCAATAAACTTTATATTAGAAATGGTTACCTTATTAGCACGTCCATTATCATTAGCCTTACGTTTGTTTGGTAACTTATATGCGGGCGAGTTAATATTTTTACTTATTGCAACAATTGGTTTATTTCAATTGCCAGTACACTTTTTATGGGCAGCATTCCACTTGTTGATTATCCCATTACAGGCGTTCATCTTTATGATGCTTACTATTGTATATCTTAGTTTAGCGCATGAAGATCACTAGATTTTCTTAGAGAATTAAGAACGACGGAGTCGACTCAATGAGTACAGGCAGGAAGCCTAAAGAACAAATTTACATTTAATAAGAAAATCTTATTAAATGGGGATAGGAAGTCCCAAATAACTTTTTTTGTACAATTTTTTTAACTTTTAACATTAACTTTAAATTATCGGAGATAAATATGTTATTCATCGCTGTTGCGTTATTAATCGGTCTAGGTGCTTTAGGTACTGCGATTGGTTTTGGTATCTTAGGTGGCAAATTCTTAGAATCAGCTGCTCGTCAACCTGAGTTAGCACCACAACTTCAAGTAAAAATGTTCATCGTAGCGGGTCTTATTGATGCTATCGCGATGATCGGTGTTGCGATCGGCCTATACATGTTATTCGTACTTGCTTAATAAGTAAGTTACTAGAATTTTTAACGAATAACTAATTAGGAGGTACACAAATGAATATTAATGCCACATTAATAGGTGAGTTAATCGCATTTGTCGTATTTGTAATTTTCTGTATGAAGTTTGTATGGCCACCAATTATGGCTGCCATCGAAGCTCGTCAAGCAACTATTGCTGACGGACTTGCTGCTTCAGACCGTGCTGCTAAAGATCTTGAGCTTGCTCAAGAGAAAGCTAAATCTCAACTAAAAGAAGCTAAATCTCAAGCTGCATCTATTGTAGATGCTGCTAAGAAGCATGAAGCTAAAGTTATTGCAGAAGCAGCTGGCAAAGCAGAAGTTGAGAAAGAAAGAATCTTAGCTTCAGGTCACGCAGAAATCGAAACTGAACGTAACCGTGCTAAAGAAGAACTACGTAAACAAGTAGCTGTTCTTGCTATAGCGGGTGCCGAGAAAATTCTTGAGCGTTCAATTGATGGTGCTGAACATAGCGACATCTTAGATAAACTCGTCGCTGAACTTTAAGAGGAAAGAGCTATGTCTGAATTGACAACTGTCGCTCGTCCTTACGCTAAAGCAGCGTTCGACTTTGCTGTTGAAGCTAAAGCAATTGATAGCTGGTTAGGTCAATTAGCTTTTGCTGCGGAAGTTGCACAAGATACAACCATTATTGGTTATGTATCAGGTGGCGCTTCTGTAGAGCAAGCACAAACATTATTTTTAAATGTTTGTGGTGAGCAAGTAGACAGTCAATGCCAAAACTTTTTGAAAGTAATGGCGAAAAACGAACGTTTGTTGGTGCTACCACAAGTTCTTGAACAATTTGTTGAGTTAAAAGCTGACTATGATCAAGAAATTTCTGTGGATGTAACCTCTGCTGTTGAAGTAACAGCAGAGCAAAAAACAACATTAAGCGCCGCGCTTGAAAAGCGCTTGGCACGTAAAGTAAAGCTTAATTGTTTTGTTGATGCGAGTATCGTTTCTGGTTTGATTATTAAAGCTGGTGACATGGTAATAGATGGCTCTATTAAAGGTAAACTGAGCCGCTTAGCAACAACATTACAATCTTAGATAAGGGAACAGAGCATGCAACTGAATTCCACTGAAATCGCTGAACTGATCAAGAATAGAATTGAACAGTTTGACGTTGTCAGCGAAGCTCGTAACGAAGGTACTATCGTTTCTGTAACAGATGGTATTATTCGCATTAATGGTCTTGCTGATGTAATGCAAGGCGAAATGATCGAACTTCCTGGTAGCCGATTTGCTATCGCGTTAAACCTTGACCGTGATTCGGTAGGTGCGGTAGTAATGGGCCCTTACGCTGATTTAGCGGAAGGCCAAAAAGTTAAAGGTACTGGTCGTATTTTAGAAGTACCAGTAGGTCGTGGTTTATTAGGCCGCGTAGTTAACACTCTAGGTGAACCAATTGATGGCAAAGGCCCAATTGAAAATGATGGCTTCTCTCCAGTAGAAGTTGTTGCACCAGGTGTTATTGACCGTAAATCAGTAGACCAACCAGTTCAAACTGGTATCAAGTCTATTGACTCTATGATTCCAATTGGTCGTGGCCAGCGTGAATTAATCATTGGTGACCGTCAAATCGGTAAATCAGCGATTGCACTTGACGCTATCATTAACCAAAAGAACACAGGTATTAAATGTGTATACGTAGCGATTGGCCAAAAAGCCTCTACAGTAGCGAACCTAGTTCGTAGCTTAGAAGAGCACGGCGCGTTATCTAACACTATCGTAGTTGTTGCTTCAGCTTCTGAAGCTGCTGCACTACAATACTTAGCACCATACTCTGGTTGTTCTATGGGTGAATACTTCCGTGACCGCGGTGAAGATTCACTAATCGTATATGATGATTTATCTAAGCAAGCTGTTGCTTACCGTCAAATCTCATTACTTTTACGTCGTCCGCCAGGTCGTGAAGCATACCCAGGTGACGTTTTCTATCTTCACAGTCGTTTATTAGAACGTGCTGCTCGTGTAAACGAAGCATACGTTGAAAAATTCACAAACGGTGAAGTTAAAGGTAAAACAGGTTCATTAACTGCCTTACCAATTATTGAAACGCAAGCGGGTGATGTATCAGCTTTCGTACCAACTAACGTAATCTCAATTACCGATGGTCAGATTTTCTTAGAATCTAACTTGTTTAACGCGGGCATACGCCCAGCTGTTAACGCTGGTATTTCAGTATCTCGTGTTGGTGGTGCTGCACAAACTAAAATCATCAAGAAACTTGGTGGTGGTATCCGTTTAGCATTAGCTCAATATGCAGAATTAGCGGCATTCGCTCAGTTCGCATCTGATTTAGATGATGCGACTCGTGCTCAATTAGAGCATGGTCAACGTGTAACTGAATTAATGAAGCAAAAGCAATACAGCCCATTATCAATTGCTGAAACTGCTGTTTCATTATTTGCTGCTGAAAAAGGTTTCTTAAACGACATCGATATTAATAAAGTTGTTGATTTTGAAGCTGCTTTACATGCATACATGAATAATGAGCAAGCTGCGTTGATGGCTACTATCGACGAAAGCGGTGACTACAATAAAGATATCGAAGCTGGTTTGAATAAAGCACTTGAAACTTTCAAGTCTACTCAAACTTGGTAATCGAGTTTTAATTAAGTAACCTTTTCGGAGAAGAGTCATGGCCGTTGGTAAAGAGATAAAAACCAAGATTTCGAGTGTTAAAAACACTCAAAAGATCACAAACGCTATGGAAATGGTAGCTGCTAGTAAAATGCGTAAAGCGCAAGATAGCATGGCAGCATCACGTCCATATGCGACAAATATACGAAATGTGATCGGTCATATTGCGCTTGGTAACTTAGAATATCGTCATCCATATATGGAAGAACGTGAAACTAAGCGTGTTGGCTATATTGTCGTCTCAACCGACCGTGGTTTGTGTGGTGGATTAAATACTAATCTATTTAAAAAAGTACTTTCTGATGCTGCTGAAAAGCAAGCATCAGGTGCTGATGTTGAATTTGGTGTAATAGGCTCAAAAGCTACATCATTTTTTAACAGCATGGGCGCTAAAGTAACTGCACAAATTTCTGGCTTAGGTGATAACCCTTCACTAACTGACTTAGTTGGTAGTGTAAAGGTTATGCTTAAAGCATATGATGACGGTGAAATTGATAAGCTGTACGTTGTGTATAACAAGTTTGTTAATACTATGACGCAAGAAGCGACAATCGATCAATTGTTACCTCTGCCTAAATCAGATGACGAAGAAATTAGTCATCGTTGGGACTATATTTACGAACCAGATGCTAACTCATTGTTAGATAAATTATTAGTTCGTTATATTGAATCTCAAGTATACCAAGGTGTTGTTGAAAACATTGCTTGTGAACAAGCATCTCGTATGGTTGCAATGAAAGCTGCAACAGATAATGCGGGTGAGTTAATCAAAGACCTTCAATTGGTATACAACAAAGCGCGTCAAGCGGCAATCACTCAAGAATTGGGTGAGATTGTTGCAGGTGCAGCTGCGGTAGGGTAAGCAGTTTAGTTTTATATAAAACTTAACTGATAACAATTTTCGTAATTTAACGACAAGTTAGTTAGGCAAAGCTTAACTAACTTAAATTAAGAGGAATAAACATGAGTACAGGTAAAGTCGTCCAAATCATTGGCGCAGTTGTGGATGTTGAATTTCCACAAGATGCCGTACCTCAGGTATATGACGCATTAAACATAACCGATGGTGACCTAAGCGGTTTAGTACTAGAAGTTCAACAGCAGCTTGGTGGCGGCGTTGTACGTACTATCGCAATGGGTAGCTCTGACGGTTTGCGTCGTGGTCTGAATGTAGAAAACACAGGTAGTGGAATCAAAGTACCAGTTGGTGTTGAGACCTTAGGTCGCATCATGAACGTACTAGGTGAGCCAATTGATGAAGCTGGTCCAATCGGCGAGCAAGATCGTTGGGCAATTCACCGTGAAGCACCTGCCTACGCTGAACAATCAATGTCTAACGAATTGTTAGAAACAGGTATCAAAGTAATCGATTTAGTTTGTCCATTCGCTAAGGGTGGTAAAGTTGGTCTTTTCGGTGGTGCTGGTGTTGGTAAAACAGTAAACATGATGGAACTTATCCGTAACATCGCAATCGAGCACAGTGGTTACTCAGTATTTGCTGGTGTTGGTGAGCGTACACGTGAAGGTAACGATTTCTATCACGAAATGAACGACTCTAACGTACTTGATAAAGTATCGTTAGTGTATGGTCAAATGAACGAGCCTCCTGGAAACCGTTTACGTGTTGCCATGACTGGTTTAACTATGGCAGAAAAATTCCGTGACGAAGGTCGTGACGTATTATTCTTCGTAGATAACATTTACCGTTATACTCTTGCGGGTACTGAAGTATCAGCGCTACTTGGTCGTATGCCATCAGCGGTTGGTTACCAACCAACACTTGCTGAAGAAATGGGTGTATTACAAGAGCGTATTACTTCAACTAATAAAGGTTCAATCACTTCAATCCAAGCGGTATACGTACCTGCGGATGATTTAACTGACCCTAGCCCAGCAACTACCTTTGCTCATTTAGATGCAACAGTTGTACTATCTCGTGATATCGCTTCACAAGGTATTTACCCAGCTATCGATCCTCTTGACTCTACATCTCGTCAATTAGATCCACTAGTTGTTGGTACTGAGCATTATGATACAGCGCAAAGTGTTAAATCAACACTACAACGTTACAAAGAACTTAAAGATATCATCGCCATCTTAGGTATGGATGAGTTATCTGAAGAAGATAAGCAAACAGTATCTCGCGCACGTAAGATTCAACGTTACTTATCTCAGCCGTTCTTCGTTGCTGAAGTATTTACAGGTTCTCCAGGTAAATATGTATCATTAAAAGACACCATTGCTGGCTTTAAAGGTATTTTAGCTGGTGAATATGATGATATGCCAGAGCAAGCGTTCTACATGGTTGGTGGTATCGAAGAAGCTATCGAGAAAGCTGCTAAGATGTAATCAACTAGTAAGTATCTAGGCTAATGCTTAGATACTTACATTATTAGAGGTCGAGTCAAATGGCATTATTTACTGTTAATCTAAATGTTGTTAGTGCACAAGAAAGCTTGTTTACAGGCAGCATTAAATCATTACAGATCACAGGTAGTGAAGGTGAGTTAGGTATTATGCCTGGTCATGCACCTTTATTGACCTCACTAAAACCTGGTATGGCATTAATCACTAAAGAAGATAATACTGAAGAAGTTATTTATCTTTCAGGTGGTATGTTAGAAGTTCAACCAAATCAAATTATCGTACTTGCTGATGTAGCTTGTCGTGCTGATGATTTAGATGAACAAGCTGCTCTAGAAGCAAAACAACGTGCAGAAGACAACATGAACGCTCATGGCGCAGATGTTGATTATGCCGCTGTTGCTGCTGAGTTAGCTCGCGCTGTAGCACAATTACGTGTTATTCAAGCGACTAGCAAGAAAGGCTAACGTGTAGACGATTCTTAATCGTGCTAACAGTTTTAGTGGATAAATTTAAAACGCCCTGTTACTTTGTGACAGGGCGTTTTTGTTTCTAGTGACATATTTATATATAGCTAATCTGTTATCCCAATAAAGTTGCATACGGGATCATGAAATTTTGAATCTTTCAAAAGCCATAAATAATGCTTATTGATATATTAAAGAGAAGAGGGGATTTATACTTGTTCGTAGGTTAATAAAGCCAATCCAGGTGAAAGGCTTTATTATATTGAAGTATACCTTTTAAGTTACTTACCTTTTGGGTTATATATCCAAATTGCATTATTAATATGTTTGCTGGTATCTTCGCCAATCATGACTCGTCCATCATCCATAACTAATAAATTATCAGGATTTGATATGGAATTAACATCACATTTATTACCATTTTCATCTCCTTCGGAATTGTATGCTCCGCCAATAACGACTGGTTCCATACGAGTAACGTTATAGTCTGACTGTAGTCCAAAACGGTAAACGGCTCCGCACTTAGCTGAAGAGTCAAGTTGAATATCGCCTATCTCGTCAACCATACCTTTACCTACTTCTGACATAGCAACATACATATATGGAATAGAGCCACTTGCTGCGCCATCATAGTTAATTACAACTCCTTCCATTTTACGAAACTCAGTAGTTGCACCTTTTGCTTTTGCTGCTCGCAATGTTTCTAGGAATGCATAACGATCATCTCCTGTGCCATTTGCAGCCCAATCATCTATTTCAGTCTGGGTTATATAGCTAGTGTCACCTTCAACGAAGTCGGATTCAGATATTCCGTTATAAGAATTTATCCAAGTTTTAATTTGAGTGTTGTTACTAGTGCCTAATTCAATCCACTTAATGTCAAAACCTGACTTTGCTGGGTCATTGTTGGCATCTTGGGTGAGCTTTGCAGCATAAAGTGTACCGGCACTTAAATCACCAGCTGTTGTAGCAATAAATTTATAAAATGCTTTATTTGTACCGTCATCAGTGGTGTAAACGGTTTTCCAATCGGGCATAACAACAGAGTTTTCATGAGCAACACGGCCTAATGTAAAATGCTTAACGGGAGTTGGACTTGAAGATGTAGGATCCATTATTTCAACAATATAGCCGTAATCATAAGGGTTAGGTAATGTTGAGGATTGCAGGTAAGTTTGTAAGTTCTTAACATCTGTGTAATTAGGGTAGCCATCTAAGTAGTTACTATTATTCCACTGTGAAGTATTTTCTGCTTCATAATTTTCTTCTGATGTTAATGGTGTATTCCAAGGAGATAAGGTACCAAAACAATTAATTAATGTCCCTAAAACGGATGAAAAGTCAACATTCGTTATATCGCCAGTTAGCCAAGTTCCATTAGCTTCTTTCGATAGTTCAATACGGCTCATTGCACCGGGACGGTCTTCCCATGCAGTAAATAAATATCCACTACTTCCGTTTGCAGAAGTTGGTACAAAAGCATTAAAGTCTGGATTTTGTGATTCTTTAATTTTTGATGAGCTATCTGAAGTGGTAATTGAACCTAAACCATGAGGCAATTGATTATTAAAAGTATCACCTGCTTTACCAAGAACCTGATATTGGCCTGAAACTAAGCGAACAGCAAGCTTCTCTTCATCTGTTTCAGGCACTGATAAATCGCTTGCCAGAGGATCTAATTGGCTCCAATCCATACCGGTAACAACACCCACTTGTGCTGCCGTGTCATTGCCAGACAAATCTGACGGATGTTGAACATTAAAAAATAATTCATCATTATCTGATAAGAACATACCGGTAATTTCGGCGCCTACAGGTACCGTTGCTAGCCGAGTGAGTTTTGAAGGAATTGTTAAGTCCTTACCGTCAACTCCACTTGTTCCATTAATACCATCTAATCCATTTTTTCCAACTTTACCATCATCTCCATCGCATCCTGCTAACATTGAGGTACTCAGTATTATTGATACCACTATGGCTATTTTAGATTGTTTAACTTTTAGCATTTTGTTTTCCTAATATTGAATTTCAAGACGCTATTAATTTAAAAAGGATATATGACAATTAGGTGATCATTTTCTTACTAATATATGAACTTTGTGAGAAAGAAATGTGATTCAAATATTTGTAATAAACTGCCCGTATACTTGAAATACTAAAAATGAGCTAATGTATGAGACAGTGATGAAGAATAATGTGTTGATTATCATCGTATTCTTGGTATTTATTTCTACTTTTTATTCTAGTAATTCAAAAAGTAAAAATCGAAATGGAGGATTGATACCACATATAGAGGAAAGTCGAAGAATAACACCAACAGCAAACGGCAGTATTAATGAGGAAGCACCAATCCCACCTCAATGCTATACAAAAACAGAAGGGATAAATAACCCTTGTTATACCTGCCATCAAACATATTTAGCACCAAGAAATAAAAAACATCGTACAAACTTAAGAAACGACGGTGCAAATCAAGGCTTATATAATTTTTCAGATGAAGGTGAAATTAATCATTGGAAAAATCTATTTGTTGATCGCCGAAAATGGATGCAGCAAATAACGAATGAACAAATAGTAAAATATGTTGATCAAGATAATTATAGTGGTTTGGCGAAAAAATTAGAAAAGAGAGAGTGGGCAGGGTTTATTCCCGATTTGAAAAACTACCATTTGGCCAAAGAGGCGTTTGATGAAAAAGGCATAGCAAAAGATGGCAGTGGCTGGGTTGCTTTCAATTATAAGCCATTTCCCGGTACTTTCTGGCCTACAAATGGATCGACAGACGATGTGATTATTCGACTATCTGAAGAGTATAGACAACTTAATGGGCAGTATAATGAGAGTGTATATTTGATTAATCTATCATTGGTTGAAATGGCTATAAAAGCTCTAAAAGAGATCGATATTTTTTCGGTTAATGAAATTGAAATAAATACAGATATTAACCAGGATGGAAAACTATCAACTATTGTTGATGTTTTGGAAGCGAGAAAGTTCTTTGTAGGTGATGCAAAAAATATCAAAGTACCTCGTCAGCAATATCCAGCTAAAACCGAGATAATGCATTCTGTTCGTTATATTGGGGTTGATGATAACGAGCAAATTTACACACCAAAAAGAATGAAAGAATTACGCTATATGACCAAAACAAAAATACTGTCTGAAGGGGCAATAGATACAGCTTACCGAACAGAGAGAAAGGAAAAACTTGATGAGCAATTACCTCATTATACTAATGTGAAAGATCGAGGTTTCAATAATAAATTTGGTTGGTTAATTCAAGGGTATATTGAAGATTATGATGGTGAACTAAGACCCCAATCATATGAAGAAACTTCATTTTGTATGGGATGTCATTCTGCTATAGGCACAACTATTGATCAAACATTTGCTTTTCCACGAAAAGTTACTGGAAAAGCTGGTTGGGGTTATCTTAATTTAAAAGGTATGGCCGATGCTCCATCGCTTGATCAAAAACAAGGTGAAATTTTGCAATATTTGAAAGTAAATGGAGGAGGTAATGAATTTCGTGAAAATAAGGAAATGTTTAAAAGGTGGTATAAAGCAGATGGCTCTGTTGATATAGATAAAGTAAAAAGTGCTGATGTTTATCAACTTATAACGCCATCAAAACAACGTGCTTATGACCTTAATAAGGCATATAGTCAAATTGTAAGATCACAAAGTTTTATCCATGGTCGTGATGCTAATATTTCTCCTGCTGTTAATGTACATAAAAAAATAGATGAGTCTTTAGCACCACTTAAAGTTGATTATAGGCTCGATGGTTGGGATATTCGTTTAGATTGGACTGGAATGCATAAGGAAAGGAATGATACTGTTGAACAGACTAAATAAAACTTTGTATATTTAACTGATTGAAAGTTACAATATTAGAAATATTCTTTTTATGGAAAAAATTATGAGCCTCTCTGTTGTTATTCTTGCTGCGGGTAAAGGTACTCGCATGCGCTCTTCTTTACCTAAAGTATTACATGCTATAGCTGATAAGCCGATGGTTTCTCACGTGATTGATAGCGCCCGTCAATTAGGAGCCGTTAATATTTATGTTGTATATGGTTTTGGCGGTGAAGTACTAAAAGCAACACTGACCTCAGAAAATTTTGGGGATGATTTAACTTTTATTGAACAAAAAGAGCAGTTAGGTACAGGTCATGCTGTTGATCAGGCATCACCATATTTAAAAGAGGATGAAGATGTTTTAGTACTTTATGGTGATGTGCCATTAACCAAAGTTTCTACATTAGAAAGTCTGCTTAAAGTAAAACCTGAAAATGGTATGTCATTACTAACGGTTCACCTAGCTAACCCTACTGGGTATGGCAGAATTGTTCGTACCGATGGTGAAGTGGTTGGTATTATTGAACAAAAAGATGCAGCACCAGAACAGTTATTAATTAATGAAGCTAATACTGGCATCTTATATGCATATGGTGGTGACTTAAAACGTTGGTTAAGTGGGCTATCTAATGATAATGCGCAAGGTGAATATTACCTTACTGACATTATTGCTAGTGCTCACAGTGAAGGAAAAACTATTGCAACGGCTCACCCTGAAACAGAGATAGAAGTAGAAGGTGCTAATAATAGAGTGCAGTTAGCTGCACTTGAGCGTGCTTATCAGGCACGTTTAGCTGAACAGTTGATGATAGACGGCGCAAGTTTACGAGATCCTGCTCGAATTGACATCCGTGGTTCTCTAACAATTGGTAGTGAAGTTAGTATAGATGTTAATTGTATTTTTGAAGGTTCAGTAATATTGGGAAGCAATGTAAAAATAGGTGCTAACTGTATTCTTAAAAATTGTAATATTAGTGATAATGCTGAAATTAAGCCTAACAGTATTATAGAAGAGGCAAATATTGGAGAGAATTGCTCTGCTGGTCCATTTGCACGCATTCGCCCAGGTAGTGTGATGAATAAAGATTCTCACGTTGGAAACTTTGTAGAAATGAAAAAGACTACATTAGGGGAAGGGAGTAAGGCAGGGCATTTAACCTATCTAGGTGATGCTCTTATCGGTCAAAATGTTAATGTTGGTGCTGGCACAATCACCTGTAACTATGATGGTGTTAATAAATTTAAAACAGTCATTGATGATAATGCATTTATTGGCTCTAATAGCTCATTAGTTGCACCTGTATCTATTGGTGCATCAGCAACAATTGGCGCAGGCTCCGTTATTGCTAAAAATGTAGAGCAAGAAGATTTAGCTGTTGCCAGAGGCAAACAGCGTAATATCAAGAACTGGGCTAGACCCACTAAAAACTAGCAGAAAATACACGCTGTAAATCCTTTCGTTTTAGTATCCACATAAATATTATTTTTTATA
>CAJXUT010000112.1 GCA_913061365.1 uncultured Colwellia sp. | reverse complement strand
GTTACAACTTTTAGAAAAACGTTTGGATAACGTAGTTTACCGTATGGGCTATGCAAGCACTCGTGCTGAAGCTCGTCAATTAGTTAGCCATAAGGCTATCGTGGTAAACGGCGTTGTAGTTAATATTCCATCTTTCAATGTTAAAGCTGAAGATGTGGTTTCTGTTCGTGAAAAGTCTAAAACTCAAGCGCGTATTATCGCTGCTTTAGAATTAGCTGACCAACGTGAAAAACCACTTTGGGTTGAAGTAGATACTAAGAAACTAGAAGGCACTTTTAAACGTGTTCCTGATAGAGCTGACTTATCTGCCGAAATTAATGAACAGTTGATCGTTGAACTTTACTCTAAATAGTAAAGTTTCACTTTAAGAGAGGACATATATGCAGGGTTCTGTAACCGAATTCCTTAGACCACGCATGGTTGGTATTGAAAATATCAATCCTCGTCGCGCTAAAGTAACTTTAGAGCCACTAGAACGTGGTTTTGGTCACACTTTAGGTAATGCGTTACGCCGTATTCTTCTATCTTCAATGCCAGGTTGTGCTGTAACTGAAGTTGAGATTGATGGTGTTTTACATGAGTACAGTAGTAAAGAAGGTGTTCAAGAAGACATCATCGAAATATTGTTAAACCTTAAAGGACTAGCAGTTAATTTAGAAGGCAAAAATGAAGCCGTTCTAACATTAACTAAGTCTGGTGAAGGCCCTGTAACGGCAGCTGATATTCAACATGATGGTGATGTAACTATTGCAAACCCAGACCATGTTATCTGCACCTTAACAGGTGAAGGTTCTATCAGTATGCGCATTAAAATTGAAATGGGTCGTGGTTACGTACCTGCTTCAGCGCGCCGTGATGCCGAGGAAGAAGATCGTGCTATTGGTCGTTTGTTAGTTGATGCTTCATTCAGCCCAGTAGTAAGAATTGCTTATGATGTTGACTCTGCACGTGTTGAACAACGTACAGATTTAGACAAGTTAATTTTAGATATGGAAACCAATGGTACATTGGATCCGGAAGAAGCTATCCGTCGTGCTTCAACCATTTTAGCTGAACAGCTAGATGCGTTTGTAGAACTTCGCGATATTAAAGAAGTTGAGCAAGTGGAAGAAAAACCATTGTTCGACCCAATTTTACTTCGCCCTGTTGATGATCTAGAACTAACTGTTCGTAGCGCTAACTGCTTAAAAGCAGAAGCAATTCAATATATTGGTGATTTAGTACAACGTGCTGAAGTTGAGCTTCTTAAAACGCCTAATTTAGGTAAGAAGTCTCTAACTGAAATCAAAGACGTGTTAGCGTCGCGTGGTTTGTCTCTAGGTATGCGCCTAGAAAACTGGCCACCTGAAAGCATTGTTGACAACGACTAGTTCGATCATCGTTTTTTTTAATAGTTTGAGAGAAGGATTAACTTATGCGTCATCGTCAAAGCGGTCGCCAGTTAAACCGTAATAGCAGTCATCGTAAAGCGATGTTCCGCAATATGGCAAGCTCTTTAGTTAAGCACGGCGTTATCAAAACGACTGTAGCTAAAGCTAAAGAACTACGTATGGTAGTAGAGCCATTGATTACATTGGCTAAGACCGACAGTGTTGCAAATCGCCGTTTAGCGTTTGCTCGTACACAAGATAAAGAAGTAGTAGGTATTTTATTCAGCGAACTTGGTGCTCGTTACCAAGAACGTCCAGGTGGTTATACTCGCATTTTAAAATGTGGTTTCCGTACTGGTGATAAAGCGCCTATGGCTTATATTGAATTAGTAGACCGCCCAGTAGTAGAAGATGCTCCTGAAGTAGTTGAAGAATCAGCAGAAGCTTAAGCATTAGCTTACTTTGTAAGAATTAAAAAACCGAGCCTTGGCTCGGTTTTTTGTTATTAGAATAACTATATTCTTCGTTATCTGATAAATACATAATCATTTATCTGTGCTATGGAATCTATAATTGAAATAGGCATGGCTTATTATTAATAGTATTAACATGGTGCTAACATGCTTCTGGTTTTACTATAAGTTTAAAAGAGCCTAGTCAATTAGGGCCCTTATTCACTAGAATAGAACTATTTAATAGTTATTTGTGTAAAGTGCTTGTCGCTGTTCCACAACAGTAATACCCCATAAATAACTAATTTTTTATTAATCTGTCGAGATTTATCATTATGTCTTCACGTAATCCTATCATTGCAGTTACAGGTTCTTCTGGTGCAGGTACTTCAACTACTACATCAGCATTTGAACATATCTTTAGAACCTTAGGAATTAACTCAGTCAATGTTGAGGGTGATAGTTTTCATCGTTTTTCACGTCAAGAGATGGATCTTGAAAAGCGTAAAGCGATAGAAGCACGTTCAAACATAAGCTATTTTGGCGATCTGGCAAATGATTTTGATGCATTAGAGAAGCTTTTTACCACTTATGGCGAAACGGGAAAAGGTATGATGCGACATTACTTGCATACTTTTGATGAAGCGGTGCCGTATAACCAAATGCCGGGCACTTTTACGCCATGGGAAGAGTTAGGTGAAGATACAGATCTTCTCTACTATGAGGGCTTGCATGGAGGCGTTGTCACTGAAAATAATGATGTGGCTAAGCATGTTGATTTACTCATCGGTATGGTACCTATTGTTAATTTAGAATGGATTCAAAAAATAATTCGAGATACACGCAAACGTGGACATAGCCGTGAAGCGGTTACAGCAAGTATTGTACGAAGTATGGAAGATTATATTTCCTTTATTACGCCTCAGTTTTCACGTACGCATATTAATTTTCAACGTGTACCTACGGTTGATACGTCAAACCCTTTTAGTGCGAAAGCAATCCCAAGCTTAGATGAAAGCTTTGTTGTTATACGTTTTCGTGAAGTTAAGAATGTCGACTTTCAATACTATTTACGAATGATTGATGGGTCGTTTATGTCGCGAGTAAGTACGTTAGTGGTTCCAGGGGGTAAAATGGAATTTGCAATGGAGCTTATCTTAACGCCACTTATCAGAGATTTGATTGAACGAAAAACCCAAGCAAATAAGCAACTTGATTGGATGAGTGATCTGTAGATTTGAGATGAAATTTACATTTTTATGCCGTCTCACTTGTAAATAACTGTTGTATTTCATTTGCAAGGTTAATCTCAACCTGTACTTGGTCATCAATGGATAAGTTGTTGCCTTTATATTCAATGAGGTGATTAGCTAGTGTTATGTTTTTTCTTCGAAGCTTGGTGTGAAATAAATTCTGCCTTGGTAAATTATATTCTTTAATAGCATAATCCTTAATAACAGATTCAGAGAGAAATTCACTAATGTTCTCCATCTGATCAATATTAAATAGTTTTTTCCCTTCTTTATTTCGAGTCATTCCTCGAATTCTATAATCAATATCGATTACATCGGCATCAAAAATTTCAATAACATGATCAAGTACCTTTAATGGAGAAATAATGCCGCAGGTTGATAATTCAATATCAGCGCGGAAAATGGCAATATTATCTTGTGGTGATTCTTCAGGATACGTATGAATACATAGGTGACTTTTATCTAAATGAGCAACTAGAGCTTCGGCTAATGCCTTTGTTATTGGTTCTTCGGGCATCTCCTCAGAAATCATTAAGGTAACACTAGCGCCTTGAGGCTGGTAATCTTGTTTAGCTACGTTTAATACACTTCCACCAATAGCATGGCATATATTCGTTAGTAACCTATTGAGGTTATCAGCGTTGTAACGAGATTTAATATACTGGTTGTAACAAGTCTCTTGTTCAGTAATATGATGTAACTTATATAAAGAAAAACTTAAACTTTTTGTTAAGTTGTTAAAGCCAAATAAAGTGAGTTCTTTCATTGCATGTTATTCATTGATAATTAAAAAGTCAGCGCTAATTTCAACTTTACCGTTGAGCATTAAAGCAACAGAACAGTATTTAGTTGTAGAAAATGTAACAGCACGCTCAGCGTACTGTCTTTTAATATTAGTACCAGTGATAATAAAATGAAGATGTATTTTGGAAAATACTTTGGGTAAGGCATCTTTCGCCGTGCCGCTAACCTCTACAGTACAATCGCTGACCTGTTGTTTAGATTTCTTCAAAATGCTTAGAACATCGACAGATGAACAACTGCCCAATGCAATTAATATAGTCTCTAAAGGGCAAGGGGCTGTTTTACTATTCTTTGTATCAAGAAGAATTTGATGGCCACTTTCAGATGTACCAAGAAACAGGTCAGCTTCGACCCATTTTACTTTTGCTTTCATTTACTTTTGCTCTTGGTAATTAATAAGAAAACTAACTAGAGTTATATACTTAAATTAAATGATAAAGTAACAGTGATAAATAGACGAGTAAAAAAATGATGATATTGGTGTGCAATACATTGGTTATACGGGTCGCTAGGTATTCTGTGCAAGCAATAAATTAATTTCATTATCAAATAAATTTTTGATTAAGGTAGCAAATTCTTTGATGAATGTACTTTGCTCATCATTTACAGGGTTATTGATAACACCAGAAAGTATTTCTTCAAGATCATAAACAATGGCATCTACTTCACGAATTATTGCGTTGCGTTGATTAAAGCTTAAAGCTTTATTTTGACCACAAACAGATATTACTTGCTCACTTAATTCAATTTCAATAACACTCATTACAGTATTAGTGCTGTCAGCTGTCGTAACACTATTTTCAAATAAGCTTAAATGCTCAGTTAAATATTCAATAATATGAATGTAACCTTCAGTATTTGTAACCATGATAATTTTATGAACACCTAATGAATGTGATAATTAAATTATAGCATTAACTCTACAATTTTATTGTTCTATAAATCAATGATAATTTTGAGTTGATTGATATTTATATGATGAGCATTGTAAAAAGCTACTAGTTACATTATCTATAAATTCATTGGTAAAAGAATGGATGATTTTAAGTCTCTTATTTTTATTAATAATTCTACCAATATTAAAATGCCACTTACTGTATCGTTGTAAGTGGCATTTTTGTTTTGTGCTATGAAGGTTTAATGTTTTTTAATTGATATCAATGTCTATGAAGCATTGGTACTTTCAAAAATCTTATCGGCAGAAGCTGCAACAAATCCTGTATAAAGCTCTCCGTTAGCTAATGGATAGCGTTTAGCAAACTCGTAAAAGCAACTAGGAACTTCTAACGTAGCATCAGAAAAAACAACTTTAGCCTTATCTGCTAAAGTAGATGACTGTTCAAGCTTAACTTTCTCATCACCTTTTATTTCTCCACCTGTACTGTTTAAAGTAAAGCCTGCATTTTTAAGAGCATTATTGACGGCCACAATACTGTCAAAATCTTCAAGGTGGTTTATGCTTACGGTGAAATGATTGGCGCGATAACCCCAAGCAGCTAACCATGCAGCGTATTCACTTGTTGCAAGTAACGTTTGGTAATCAGTAGAGCTTATTTGCCAAGGACGACCAGAATAGAGAAAATCTGCTTGTTCGCTAATATTTTCAGGTAATTGCTCTACGAGATTATGAATGATTTGTTGTATTTCAGTTGAGAATTCTTCAACGCGTAGTTCACTAATAAATACTTTAGGCATCGTGCTAATACTGTGCTCAAAATGTTTTGCCGTTAATTTTTTAGCTGAAAAATCATATTGGCCACATTCAGTATAACCAATGGAAGTGAGGTGTTTTGCTAGCTTATCTAAGTTAACTTTTTCAATATTAAAAGTACGATAAGCCACATGATCATTAATTACATCATGACCATTACCAAGCAAATGATGAATTTTACTTGCTGAAGGGGTTACGGTTAAATAGTGTTGCCAAATATTGTCGAATAGTGCTGTTACTTTCGTAGTCATAATTACTCCTATAGAGCTAAATTAATAAATAAGTAAAGTAACTATCCATCTATCATTGATTATTTTTTAGTAAGATGAATAGGTACTAATTAAGTTGTCTACGGCAGCGAATGAAAGTCTAAAGGTATTAAAAATTAATGACAGCATAGGCTACCATTTACGTTTATAGCTGATCGATACTTTTGAAGAAGCAAGGACGAAATCCTGCTTCTCTTTTTTTTGCAAAAATAAAAGTATCTTTTAGCATGTTAAAGTTTGATACCAGGGCTTAGGGTTGCAGGTAATGCTACTTTGTCTGCTTCTACTGAAGCAATAGGGTAGGCACAGTAGTCTGCTGCATAAAATGCACTAGCTCGATGATTGCCACTAGCGCCAATGCCACCAAAAGGAGCTGCACTACTAGCGCCAGTGATAGGTTTGTTCCAATTTACAATACCAGCGCGAATGCGTTTGAAAAAGTGATTGTATAAATCTTCACTGTCACTAAGTAAACCTGCTGATAAACCAAAACCTGTGTTATTGCCCTCATCAATAGCGTCATCAAAATCTGTGTAACGATAAACTTTTAATAATGGACCAAAATACTCCTCATCAGGCACATCAGCAACAATATTAGTCACATCAATGATACCGGGAGAAATAAAGCCAGTATTTGCTTCAAGGTGTTTTAACTCAAGTAATGGCTTAGCGCCTAAATTAATTAGTTTGCTCTGTGCTGCGACTAAGCCTAATGCTGCTTTTTCTGAAATCATCGAACCAATAAAAGGTTGCTCTTCATCATCAAAGTAACCAATAGTTAATGCTTTCGTTGCTTCAATAAGTTTCGCTAAGATAGCATCGCCTTGCTCACCGGCTTCAATAAACAAACGACGCGCACAGGTACAACGTTGTCCTGTTGTAACAAAGGCCGATTGAATAATATCGTGAACAACGGCTTTTATGTCGCTTACTTCTTTAATGATAAGCGGGTTATTTCCGCCCATTTCTAGTGCTAAGATTTTTCCTGGTTGACCGCCAAATTGTTCATGTAAATAATGACCTGTTGCTGAACTACCGGTAAAGAATAAACCATCAATCATTTTGTTACTGGCTAGTGCTTTACCTGTTTCTATTTCACCTTGAACAAGGTTAATTACACCAGCAGGAAGACCTGCTTCTTGCCAAATTTTTAATACTTCTTCAGCAACTTTAGGAGTTAATTCACTTGGCTTAAATACAATGGTGTTACCAGCAATAAGTGCAGGCACTATATGTCCGTTAGGTAAATGTCCCGGGAAGTTATAAGGACCAAAAACAGCCACAACACCATGAGGCTTATGACGAATAAAAGCTTTTGCTCCAGGCATAGGGTTTTCAGTTGTGCCTGTACGTTCTTTATAAGCATTTAAAGAAATATTAATTTTACCTACCATAGCACCTACTTCACCAAGTGTTTCCCAAAGGGGTTTACCGGTTTCTAAGGCGATAGTGTTGGCTAATGCTGGTTTATTCTCGCCCAGTAACTCTGCAAAGTTGGTGATGATATTAACGCGTTCATCAAAACTAATAGCAGACCAAGTTTCAAATGCGCTGCGAGCGCTTTTAATCGCTTGCTCTACTTGTTCTGGAGATGCAGTTTTTCCTTGCCAGATAATATCGTTTCGAGCAGGGTTAACAGAGCTAATGTCGTGACCTAAACCGGCTTGCCATTGACCATTAATAAGTTGGACTTTATCTGAATAATTGGTAGACATATTTATTCCTATTCTAATTTAGGCTATCAGTTTGTAAGAAGGCGAACCCAGTCACCTTGTTGTACATGTAGCGCTTGTGCTGTTTCATTGGTGATTACCACTTGATTGGCTGTTTCACGTAATGTTAATTTAATTTGAGTCGCGCGAAAGTTTTCAACTTGCGTATTGCAGAGAATATATTTTTGGTTACTTTCACCACCACATGTATCATCAATTAATACTTGATATTTACGACTATCACGAATAGCTCTTATTTGTTTTAATTCTGCTTCCACGGTAGGACCAGCATCAAAAATATCAATATAACCACGTCTAGAAAAACCTTCAGCTTCAAGTAAGCGCAGTGCAGGTACTGTATTACTGTGTACCTTATTAATCACTTGCTGAGCTTCTTTACTGAGTAAATTCACATAAACAGGATACTTAGGCATTAATTCAGCGATAAAGTCTTTATTGCCTATACCGGTTAAGTAATCAGCTTGTGTGAACTGAATAGATAAGAAGTGCTCTTCAAGCCAATCATAAAAAGGCGATCTACCTTGTTCATCACTAACACCACGCATTTCTGCAATAACACAGTTTGAAAAGCGTTTACTATGTTCAGCCATAAATAAAAATCGACAACGTGATAAAAATCGACCATTACCATTTTTACGATGGCTTTCTTGTAAAAATAGCGTGCAAATTTCTGTAGCGCCTGTGTAGTCATTACACAGTGCAAGTGTTTCAACAGTGTTGTGAATATTCAGTTCACGGGAACTATGTACAACCTTTCCCAAATGATAATGATAAAACGCATTATCTAAACCAACAGCAGCTTCAATACCTGTGGTACCTACAACTTGACCTGTCAGAGTGTCTTCCATTACAAATAAGTAACCTTGATCGCCAGGTTCTTTCACTTCAATATCGAAAGATTCTTCTGAGCGTTGGATACGTTTTCTTAATATATCTTCATTAACCGGCAATGAAGTAAATCCATGACCAGAGTCAACGGCGATACGATGTAGATCGTTATAATCAGTCGCTTTAATAGGGCGAATAATAATCATAAATAGTTCTCGATGATAAGAGAAAACCCAAGTAAATTTTATTCGTGAACAGATAAAACTTACTTGAGATAGTTACCGTACTGTTATTTTACGACGCTAATGAAGCAACCGCTTTTTCAAAGCGTACCAAACCCTCAGAGATATCTTCATTTGGAATAACTAAAGAAGGAGCAAAACGTATGATGCTTGCACCCGCAACCAAAGTCATTACACCTTCCGCCATTGCGGCGTTTAAAAAGTCTTTTGCTTTTTCTTGGTATTGTTCGTTCAAAACAGCACCAATTAACAAGCCCTTTCCTCTGATTTCACTAAAAACATTATACTTAGCATTAATTGCATTTAAGCCATCGATATAAAGTTGAGCTTTCGCTTTTACTCCAGCAAATATTTCAGGAGTATTGATTGTATCAATGACAGCTTCAGCAACCGCACACGCTAATGGGTTTCCGCCATAGGTGCTACCGTGTGTACCTATTTTTAGGTGCTTAGCAATTGCAGTGGTTGTTAGCATTGCACCAATAGGGAAGCCTCCGCCTAAACCTTTAGCTGAAGTCAAAATGTCAGGTGTAACGCCAAGATCCATATAAGCATATAATTCACCTAAACGACCTGCGCCTGTTTGTACTTCATCAAAAATAAGTAGTGCATTATGTTCGTCACATAAATCACGTAAGCCCTGAATAAATTCAGTTGTTGGTGATACAATACCGCCTTCACCTTGTAATGGCTCAACCATAATGGCACAGGTTTTATCAGACATTAATGCTTTAACACTATCTAAGTTATTATATTCAGCATGGACAACATCACCCGGCTTCGGACCAAAACCATCAGAATATGCCGCTTGACCACCAACGGTTACAGTGAAAAATGTACGACCATGGAAACCTTGTTTGAAAGCGATTATTTGAGTTTTATCACTGCCATGTACATCAAGTGCCCAACGGCGAGCCAACTTTAATGCGGCTTCGTTTGATTCAGCACCAGAGTTAGCAAAGTAAACTTTGTCGGCAAAAGTCGCATCAACTAATTTCTTAGCTAAACGAAGTGCTGGCTCGTTAGTCATTACATTTGATAAGTGCCAAACTTTTTCACTTTGATCTTTTAATGCACCAACTAATGCAGGATGACAATGTCCTAAAGAGCTCACAGCAATACCACCTGCAAAATCTATATATTCTTTATCTTGTTGATCCCACACTCGAGAGCCTTGACCACGTACAGGAATAACAGCTGAAGGTGCGTAGTTCGGTACCATTACATCATCAAAGGTATCGCGGCTTACAGGAAAGTGTTCTGACATTTTAAAAATCCTCATTGATTGGTGGTTGTTTATACTCGCTCTATTTGAAAATATTCGTTTCAGGAAATAGTAGAACAGGTATATTACATAATGATTAATTTCACTATCTTGGCAAGAATATGTCTTGTATTAAAAATAGGATAGCGATCAAAATAGGCAGTAAGTATGGCAGAATAAAGAGATTCTGTCTTGTTAAATGACGCTGTAGCCTACTAAAAATAAAGGATTGCAGTTTTTATTCAAAATTCATGAATATTTATGGCTAGTCAGTTAATTAGCCTGAAGGTATGATTTTGTTAGTGAGAAAGTGCTTGCTTGATGAATGTTATAACAGGATGAATTTCATAAATAATCAAAAATAATTTTAATTAAATCTACTTTTTTAGTTAAATTTTAACTTTATATGGTCAATATCGCTTTTATTTAACAAAGAAAGTTCTGCTTCACTTAGTTTTACCGTTTCAAATAATGGCTTTAATTCATTATCATTGATTAAACTTGCATTCGTTAGACTACGGTAATTAACATACACTTTTGCTTTAGCAACAACTTGAGCGATAGGTGACATATCATCAATATTTTCACTATAAGCTAAATCGAACATTGCTTCGGTGATAGGAAGTCTATTGAAGTGCATTAATTCGATTAAATCAGCCGATAATTTGCTGCTGCGTAATAATAGTTGCTCTAGTAAAAGTTCAGGTGAGTTTTCAACTTTGACTAATACATTATGTAAAAGTTTATCTTTTCTATCAGCAGAATTACGTAATGCTTTTACATGCATATCATTATAGGTATTCAAGAAACAACGAGTTACGGCGAGTTGACCTATGTTTGATAGCATGCCGGTGGTAAATGCGGTATACCAATCAAGCTTTTTAGCTTTAGCTAGTGCACTAGCAGCTAATGCCACAGACAGACTATCGTTCCATAATTTTCGTTTCATTAAGCCATATGGAGCAGTACTGTCAGGTAGCCAATGTTTAAGAATGAAAGTAGGCATAACTAATTTTAAGTTATCTAAACCTACGTAGCTTAATGCTAATTTTGCATCATTAACTTGCACATCAGCTCTTTTACGGTATTGAGGTTTATTGACTAAACTAACTAAGTCAGTGGAAAGCCAAGATAATGATGTTGCTAAGGGCTGTATTTTATTAATAGACGTTGCCCGTAATGATAACAACTCTAAAATGGTTGGCGCAGCATCTTCAATACACAACACGTTATGGTATAAGTGGGTTTTATTATCAAATTCTTTATTAACTTGATTGCGCACTTTCTCATAAAATGAATTAGTTACTTGATTACGAAAATGTTCTTCGCCATGGGCTGCAACAATTTTTTCTTGCTCAGCTTCTTTTTCTACACTAAGTAATTCTCGTCGACGGTTTTCTTGCTCACTGCCCTGGTGATCAACTAGGTTTATTTTTCCGTGTAGTTGTTCGGCAAAGCTTTTACTAATAGACAAACTAAACGCACGCTTATGTAAAGATGAGGTAATGTCGTTAAGTTCAAAAATTTGCATAATTAAGTATAGCTATCACAGTTAATGAGAGTAGGGGGTAATAGTGTAATTCTATCTGTTTATATCAGTAACTCAGCAATTATATATTATTATTTATATAAAGAAATAAAGTTATTTAAAAGGGCTTGCCCTTGTTCGGTTAAAATGGACTCAGGATGAAACTGCACACTACAAATAGCAAGTTGTTTATGCTGTAAGGCCATTATTTCATCTTTATTACCTTGTTCATCAACACTCCATGCAGTAATTGCCAACTCATCAGAAAGAGATTGCTCATCAACAACAAGCGAATGATAACGAGTAACACGTAAAGGATTTTTTAATTGCTTAAATAGTCCTTGACCAACATGTTCAATTGCACTGGTTTTTCCGTGCATTAATTTTTTTGCTTTAATTATTTTGGCGCCAAAGTGTTGAGCAATACATTGATGACCCAAACATACGCCGAGCAAAGGAATACGTCCACCAAAGTGCTCTACAACAGCTAAAGAGATGCCAGCATTATCTGGGTCACAAGGGCCGGGAGAGATCACTAAATAATCAGGGTTTAGCTCTTCAATTTCAGCTAAATTAATTTCATCATGCCGAAAAACTTTTACTTCTTGCCCTAGTGCTTGAAAATAATGCACTAAATTAAAAGTGAAAGAGTCGTAATTGTCGATCATTAATAACAAAATAAAAGCCAAGAAAAGTGAAAAAACGCGCTATTCTAATCCCTGTCTCTTATACACATCTGACGCTGCCGACGAAGAGGATAGTGTAGAT
>CAJXUT010000111.1 GCA_913061365.1 uncultured Colwellia sp. | reverse complement strand
ATCTACACTATCCTCTTCGTCGGCAGCGTCAGATGTGTATAAGAGACAGGTACTAAATTATTAGCAACAATATAAAGAGATTAGGGAAAGAGAGGTTGTATTAACCTCTCTTTTTACATTAACTTCATTAGCGCGACGCTAGATGAATACTGGAGGGTCAAATGACCAAATCAGAACTCATTGAAAGATTAGCAGATAAATTAAGCCATTTATCAGCTAAAGATGTAGAACAATCGATTAAAGAAATCTTAGAATTAATGGCGCAATCTTTATCAAAAGGTGACCGCATAGAGATCAGAGGCTTTGGTAGTTTTTCATTACATTATCGTGCTCCTAGAGTTGGTAGAAACCCTAAAACTGGTGAATCTGTAGAATTGTCTGGTAAATATGTACCTCACTTTAAACCAGGTAAAGAATTGCGAGAAAGAGTTAATCTTTCAATCTCATAGTTAATTCTTATAATGAGAAGCAACTTAAGTAATTGCAAAGCAATACAAAAGATTAGATAATAAACGGCATACCTTGGTATGCCGTTTTTTTATTCGTCATTTACAATTATCTATCATAGGCAGGTTTTCTCGTGCGCATATATTTTACTTTCTTTTTAGTGTTAATTTTAATCGCAATAGCTTTTATTTTTGGTAGTCAAAATGAGCAAATAATTACTTTAAATTATTTGGTGGCAAAAGTTGATTTGTCTGTTGCTGCAGCTGTTAGTTTGTTTACAACCATTGGTTTTCTTCTAGGTCTTTTAGCTACTTTATTGTGGCGTTTAATTCGTAAAAGCAAAAAATCTTTAGCAAAGAAACGCTCTACTGAAGTCTGAGATTTTATAACAGCATGATTGAATTACTATTTTTGTTGCTGCCTGTTGCCATGGCATACGGTTGGTTTATGGGTCGCAACAGCATAAAGCAAAAAGATCAAACGATTAAACAAGACTTATCAATTAAATATTCAACAGGTTTAAATTACTTGTTGTCAAATCAAAAAGATAAAGCAATTGATTCACTTCTTGATGCCTTAAAGGTTGAAGATGACAGTGTTGAAGCGCATTTCGCAATGGCTAATCTTTTTCGAAAACGTGGTGAACTAGATAGAGCTTTAAAAGTTCATGAGTATTTAGTCCGCCATGGAAATTTACCCACCAAAGATAAGCAACAAGCTGTTTTTGAGTTAGGAAAAGATTTTTTAAGTGCAGGGTTATATGATCGTGCAGAAACAATGTTTGAAAAGTTGCTAAAATCTAAAGATTACGGTTTGAAATCGTTAACTTATTTATTACAGATTTTTCAATCAACAAAAGATTGGCAACAAGGCATTAGTCATAAAAAACTTGCTATAAAGCTTAACGATAAGCGTTTATTACACACTTTAGCTAACTTTTATTGTGAACAAGCAACTAATGCATTTGAACAAGATAATTTTATTGAAGTGATAGAGTTACTAGAGCAAGCATTATTATTAGATCCTAATTCATGTAGAGCTAACTGGTTGATGGCCAAAATATACGAAAACCATCAACAATGTGAGTTAGCCTGCAAGTGTTATCAAGACATATATCAACAGGATAAAGATTTTTTTCCTGATGTTATCGAACAAATGCACCAGTGTTATTTAGATATTGATGCAATTGATGAGTTTTTCCGTTTTATCAAAAAAGTCTACGATGAAACCGCTAGTTCATCTGCTTTGATCTGTTATTTAACTCATGTTGAAGAAAAACATGGGCATAAAAAAGCGAAAGAATTCATGCTATCAGCACTGAAACGTCGTCCTACAATTCGTGGCTTTAAACACTTTGTTAAAATGCAAATGAATCAATCAGATGATATTGACAATAATGCCAGTCTAGATCTGATTAAAGAACTCATTAGTGAATATTTAAAAGTTAAACATAGATATAGTTGTCGTAATTGTGGCTTTAATAGTTCAACACACTATTGGTCTTGCCCATCATGTCACGAGTGGGAACAACTTAAACCTGTCAGAGGCCTAGAAGGCGAATAAATAATAGCTTCTTTGTTATTTTCATCAATATTATTGTCAACCGTACTTACTGACTACCGTCAGCTCAGTGCGCTTTCCTCAATCTTGAAGAAACTACCTGCGAATCTAGTATTTATTAAGTAAACTTATACAGTATGAGCGATTTTATCGCGTGAAAGAATTGAAAATAGGAAATCCCATGTTAGATCCAAAAGTTGTTGTCGCCCTCGATTTTGACAAAAAACAAGATGCTTTATCTTTTGTTGATAAAATTCAACCTACTGATGCCCGTTTAAAAGTAGGAAAAGAAATGTTTACCTATTTTGGTCCTGACTTTGTTAAGCAATTAACAGGGAAGGGCTTTGATGTTTTTCTTGATTTAAAGTTTCATGATATTCCTAACACCGTAGCAAAAGCCGTTACTGCTGCGGCAGATTTAGGTGTATGGATGGTAAATGTTCATGCCAGTGGTGGCAGTCAAATGATGACAAAAGCCAAACAAGCACTTGATACTTATGGAGATGATTCACCTTTATTAATTGCCGTAACGGTCTTAACCAGTATGGGACAAGAAGATCTTCACGGTTTAGGTATTAATAAAACCCCAGCACAGCAAGTTGATTTCTTAGCTAATTTGACTAAGCAAAGTGGATTAGATGGTGTTGTTTGTTCAGCTTGGGAAGCAGAGCAATTAAAAATTAACTTGGGTAAAGAATTTAAGTTAATTACGCCAGGAATTCGCCCTGCAGGTTCAGCACAAGATGATCAACAACGTATAATGACACCAAAACAGGCTATAGATGTTGGTGTTGATTATTTGGTGATCGGACGCCCAATTACCAAAGCAGCTGATCCTCACGCAGTATTACAACAAATTAATAGCTCAATTAACTAAATTATTTATTGCTAGTAACGTTGTGAAAACTAAAAAGCTAGGTTAATAACCTAGCTTTTTTGATCTTAGTTTATTTATGTAATAATGGGTTAAACCTTAGTCTACTGCTGATAATTATTAATGTAAGCAACAAGATCTAATAAAGTATAAGAATAGCCAGCTTCATTATCATACCAAGCAACAACCTTCACAAAGGTATCTGTTAATGCAATGCCGGCTTTAGCATCAAATACAGAAGCACATGCTTCACCAATAAAGTCACTTGAGACAACCTCATCCTCTGTATAACCTAGTATCCCTTTTAACTCACCTTTTGATGCCGCGTTCATTGTTTTACAGATTTCATCGTAGCTTGCTGGTTTTTTCAAATTAACGGTTAAATCAACAACAGAAACATCTGGCGTTGGAACACGAAATGCCATCCCTGTAAGCTTTCCATTTAATTCTGGAATAATTTTTCCGACGGCTTTTGCTGCACCAGTAGATGAAGGGATAATATTTTGACCTGCACCGCGACCACTTCGCCATTTTTTCTCGCAAGGGCTATCAACTGTTTGTTGTGTTGCTGTTATGGCATGAACAGTTGTCATCAAGCCATCTTGAATACCCCAATTATCATTTAATACTTTAGCTACAGGAGCTAAACAATTAGTCGTACATGACGCATTAGATACAATGTCTTGTCCTGTATAAGCATCTAAATTTACGCCATAGACAAACATTGGCGTGTCATCTTTAGAGGGGGCTGAAAGTACAACTTGTTTTGCTCCTGCTTCAATATGCTTACGTGCAGATTCATCCGTTAAAAATCGACCTGTTGATTCAATAACAACATCTACATCTAATTCATCCCACTTTAAATTTGCAGGATCACTTTCAGATGAAACTCTAATTGTTTTATTGTTAACGATTAAGTGCCCATCTTCAATTGATACAGTACCTTTGAAACGACCATGAGTTGAATCATATTTGAGCATATAAGCCATATAGTCGACATCAATTAAATCATTAATGCCCACAATTTCCATATCATCTCTCATTGCGGCAGCTCTTAAGGCAAATTGTCCTATTCGACCAAAACCATTAATGCCTACTTTAATTTTCATAATACACCTCTGATAAACACGTTATGAAATAAAACTACACCATTTCAAGGTGTTTTCAAGTTAAATCTTATTTAGAATTAAAGTAATACCAAGTACATTAAGTTATTTCCCACTCAGCGAGAATTAAAAGTCTTATAGACAAGGCATTGATTGAAGAGAATGGTTATTCCCTGGTCAAAGTCAATAACACAGTATGTAAGCCTTTTAAACTCGCCCTTGGGAGCTTGTCAGAAAATTAATAACTGCACAAATTTGTTAGATATAGAGTGACTATACCGGCACAAATTTTGTTTGTTATAACTATTCTGACATAGCTCTGAGGTGGGAATAAATTTAATGGAATTGGTATAAATTGAGATTTTTCATATGATTACTCAATTAACAATTGTCTTTTTATTGCGATAGTTTAATTGGCTATTCTCATTAATTAGCTTAGACTGCCTACTATAAATGAATGTAATAGCTATAAAATGGCTAGTAAAAGTATTACCTTAGCTTTATTTATTTAGTTAATATGAGTAAAACCTTGATTTGTTTATTTCATCAAGTACGCCGTGTAATGTAGTTAATTTTAGGAACAAATTTTATGACACAGGATAATGTGTTGTGTGATATCGGCTTTATTGGTTTAGGGGTGATGGGAAATAACCTAGTATTAAACCTTGTAGATAATGGCTTTAGTGTCGCTGCTTTTGATTTATGCAAGAATAAAGTTCAACGGATCATTGAACAAGATCAAGCTGAAAATATTACTGGAACTCAACGAGTTTATGATAGTTCATCCTATGCTGAGTTGTTAACACAATTAAAAGCTCCTCACCTTATTATCCTTAGTGTCCCTGCAGGTGATGCTGTAGAGCAAGTCTGCGAAAGTTTGATTTCTGCGGGCATTCAAACCAATGCTATTGTTATTGATACTGGCAACAGTTTATGGGTTGATACTGTTGCGCGCGAGAAAAAATATAAAAATCATTTTACCTTTTTCTCTTCGGCTGTTTCAGGGGGAGAAGTAGGAGCTCGTTTTGGTCCTTCATTAATGCCTAGTGGCTCTTTCGAGGCTTGGAGTCGAATTAAACCTATTTGGGAAGCTATTGCTGCTAAAGTAGATCCCGAAACGGGCAAGCCATTAATGCGTTCTAAACCGGGTGAAATTATTAATTCCGGTGAGCCTTGTGCTGCCTACATAGGTCCAGCGGGAGCAGGGCATTATGTAAAAATGGTACATAACGGAATTGAATATGCAGACATGCAAATAATATGTGAAAGTTATCATATTCTCAGTACAGGTTTAGGACTGAATGTTAATGATATTGCCGATATTTTTGAAGAATGGAATAATGGTTTACTTGATAGTTATTTAATGGAAATAACGATTGAAGTTTTACGGCATAAATCTGTTGATACTAATACGCCCTTGGTTCATTTGATTCTTGATAAAGCCGAGCAAAAAGGGACAGGTGTATGGACAGCAATCAGTAGTTTAGATGTTGGATGTCCAACTCCTACAATCACTCAAGCTGTATATGCTCGTTCTACATCATCATTTAAAACAGTACGAATAAAAGCATCAAAAATATTAAAAGGCCCTGAAACTATTCAGTTAACAGCTCAAGAAAAGCAAATTCAAATTGAACAGCTTCATGATGCTATTTACTGCGCTAAAATATGTGCGTATGCTCAAGGGTTTCAACTAATGAAACTGGCAGCGATTGAACAAGGTTGGTCACTAGATTTTACAAGTATTGCTAAAATCTGGCGAGCAGGTTGCATTATTAGAGCAACATTTTTGCAGTCAATTGTGCGAGCATATAATGAAAATAGCAGTTTAGATAATTTATTATTGGATAGTTTTTTTGCTGAACAATTAAACCAGCGCCAGTTGAATTGGCGTAAAGCTATTTGTAACGCTACAATGTTTGGGATTCCAAATGGTGCTTTATCATCTGCTTTATCTTATTATGACTCGATGCGTAGTGAAACTTTACCTGCAAATTTATTGCAAGGTCAGCGAGATTTCTTTGGTGCACATACATTTGAGCGTATTGATAAATTAGAGGGTAAAAAATATCATGTTCAGTGGTCTTCCACAGAGCGTAAAACAGTTGAAATAGTATGAGGTAAATTATTGTATGACTGATGATGATTATAAAAACAAGTTAAGTGAGGCGGCATATAAGGTTTGCCGTTTATCGGCCACAGAGCAGCCTTTTACAGGCATCTACAATGATCACTTTGTTGCAGGGACTTATTTTTGTGCTTGTTGTAACGCACCACTTTTCAGTAGTGAGAGTAAGTTTGATTCAGGCTGTGGCTGGCCTAGTTTTACTGAGTCACTATCTGACAACATTGTTTATATTGATGACTTAAGTCACGGTATGGTGCGTGTCGAAATTCAATGTCAGCAATGCCAATCTCATTTAGGCCATGTTTTTGATGATGGCCCTGAGCCTACAGGTAAAAGGTATTGCGTTAATTCGCTTAGTCTAACTTTTTAATAACGAAATAAATTCAACGTGTAAATGTAGTTTAAGGTACTTAATGTTTAGGTGCCTTAAACTTACCTTCAACAATATTGTCTAACGTATTGTTTGCGACCTTATCCAAAAAATCTACATCTAAATCATAAGCATTTTGATACTGCTTTAACTGTAGTTTTATTCGACCTTTATTCTTCTTGCTTACTAATTGATACACCTTTAACCAAATATATGCTTGTTTTGGTTGGTCTCTATTTATAAATGTTGTTACTAGTGTTTCAAAGATTTCTGGAATTACTTTTTCGTTTGGCTGATGTAGTTCAAGAGCACGAAATAATAGCCTCAAAGTTTTGTTTTTGTCTTTTTTGGCATAGTACGTTGCTAATTGGAATTGTGAAATAGAATTTTCTAATTCTGCACTTCCTTCTAGTTCTAGAAACTCCTCTAGCGATTGTCTATTAAGATGCCTCGACCAATGATAATAAAGCAGATGAGGGTGCGAAGAGTTAATAGTCTGTTGCGAAAGTGTCGCTAATTTAGATTGTGCCTTAAAAAGGTTGTTTTTCCTCATTGTTGTTTTTTCTTTCAACTTAATATGTTGAATTTGAGAAGCTAAGCCCATGCAATCTACATAATCTTCATAAGCTAACAGTAACTTATATTTATCCGAATCTTTATTCGTATTCTTTAATGCTATTCTTGTTAGAGAAACATCAACTCGCTCTCTTTTACACCAGCTATCTTGCCCAAATTCTTGACAAATTTTAGGGTTGTCTTTACATAGTTCAGCTAAACTTTTGCCATTATCACAGCCTGATATGAGCAATAATGTAAATATTAGAATAAATAACTTCATTTAAGATCACTTTTTTTGTTTCTAAAAAATTAGTTTTCTGAGGAAAAAATCATGGAACCTATAGCGAAATTATACATCTTGCATTACAATATGCGCAAAATAATTTCCCACTATAGTCTAGTTCTGATTTGTTGAAAACTAAGTTAATATGATTATAGTAAACGCTCGTTCAATTGATTGAAATAAAAGGTTTAACTAATGACATCTCATTTAGAGGAAAAATATCAGACAAGTTGGCAGGAACGTCAAACTTTCGCCGAAAATATGCAGCCTATTATTGGTCAGCTATTTAGAAATCAAGGTATAGAAATTACCATTTATGGTCGCCCTTTATTAAACGCTTCTCCTATCGATATCATTAAAGCACATAAAACAGTTGCTTTGCATGAAGAAAATAAACTACGTCTACGTGAAAGCTACCCTTTTGTTGAAGCATTAAGCAAAATGACTTTAGCACCAGCACGTATTGATGTAGGTAAACTAGCTTATCGTTACTTGTTCGAAGGTTTATCAAATGATTTATCTATTGAACAATATTTAGAAAAAGAATTATCTACAATAGCTAGTAATAATAATGAACCTCAAAGCCAAGATGTAGTTTTATATGGTTTTGGTCGTATTGGCCGTTTATTAGCTCGTTTATTAATTGAGCAAACAGGTCCAACAGCTAAATTGAACTTACGTGCAATTGTTTTACGCCCTAGTAAAGGCGGAGACGATTTAGCTAAACGTGCTAGCTTATTACGTCGTGACTCTGTACATGGTGCATTTAATGGCAGCATAACAATCGATCAAGAGAATAACGTTATTAAAGCAAATGGTGCTTTTATTAAAGTAATCTATGCTAATTCTCCTTCGGATGTTGATTACACAGAGCACGGAATTGACAATGCCTTAGTTGTTGATAATACAGGCATCTGGAGTGATGAAGATGGTTTAGGCCAACATCTACAATCTAAAGGTGTTGCTAAAGTATTGTTAACTGCACCTGCAAAAGGTGATATTAAAAACATCGTTTATGGTGTTAACCACGACATGATTTTAGCAGAAGATAAAATTATCTCTGCTGCAAGTTGTACAACTAATGCAATCACACCTGTATTAAAAGCACTTAATGATGAGTACGGTATCCGTAACGGTCACGTAGAAACTATTCACTCATACACTAATGATCAAAACTTGATTGATAACTACCATAAAGCACCACGTCGTGGACGTAGCGCTCCATTAAACATGGTTATCAGTACTACTGGTGCTGCAAAAGCAGTATCTAAAGCTCTACCTGAATTGAAAGGTTTATTAACAGGTAATGCTATTCGTGTACCTACACCGAATGTTTCAATGGCAATCATGAACTTAAATCTTAAAAAAGCGACAGATAAAGATGCGCTTAATGATTATTTAAGAAATATTTCATTAAAATCAGACCTACAAAATCAAGTAGACTATACCGCTTCAAGCGAAATTGTTTCTACCGATCTTGTTGGTTCTCGCTATGCAGGTGTTGTTGATTCGCAAGCAACTATTGTAGATGGCGATAGAGCCGTATTATACGTTTGGTATGATAATGAGTTTGGTTATAGCTGTCAGGTTGTACGTGTTATGTCAGAAATGGCAGGCATCACAGTTCCAACATTACCAGTGAAATAAATTTGTTTTAAATTGTTTGAATAAACAATTTTGAATCAAAAAAGGAGTTTATCTGAAAAGATAAGCTCCTTTTTATTTGCATATGAATTTAGAGTCGATTTGAATAATTGGATTATAGGCTAACTGTACTCAAACTAATTGTTAATTAACTACAAACAACGCTTAGGCTTAGGCAAGCCTGCATACTTAGTGGCTTGTTTAGCAGGGCCATCAGGGAATAATCTAAAAAGATAACGGCTGCTTGCTTTCTCTTCGCCAAGCTCAGCTTTCATTGCTTTGGTCAATGCTCTAATCGCGGGGGATGTGTTGTAAGTTAAGTAAAATTGACGAACAAATGTAATAACTTCCCAATGAGCTTCGGTTAACTCAAATTCATCATTTTTAGCCATGATTGTGGCTAATGATTCTTGCCAATCAGTGAAGTTCACTAGATAGCCTTGCTTATCAGTAGCTATTTCTTTATCTTCAAAAATTAAACTTACTGCCATGTGATTACTCTGCTTGTTTTTAATGTCAATTGAACTAAATCATTCATATTTATAGTGTTATATAGTATTTCATCTATGGCTATACCTCGTGCTTGAGCATGTTTACCAATAATATTTAAGCTTATATTAGCCTTGCTATCTATTGTTTTTATTAATGTATGGCTTAGGTTATAGCAGCCGTCATCAATAAAAACAATAATGTCATTGATGCGAGTTACTTGTAGACATTGCTTGAAGTCATCACTAGTAAATGCATTCTGTCGCACAATATGTAAAGTTGGCATTCGAATAACTCTCAATTAAAATCGTAAAATAGTTTGGTGTATTGCTAATTTTTCAGCAAATTCTTTGTTTTCAAGCACTGCTACATCATCAATATGGAAGTAGTGAGTTAAGTTTCTTTCAGTGAGAGAGTCTTGGCAAACATAGATATTTTCAATGTCATAAAACTCAAAAGCAGCGAATGTTTTTAAGTAATCTTTTACTGAAATATTACTGCCGTCTTGCCCTTGAAGGAGTTGCCAAACGCCATCACCTTGAAAAAATAGTGATATTGGTTGTTCGAATGAGCCAAATATTAAAGCTATATCTAAAGAGTCTTTACCCGCAGTATTTGAATAGGGTGCTTTTGAATTAACTATAGCGGTTAACTTTTTTGAGTTTTGAGTCATTAGAATTGCACCACTCTATCTGCCTTATTAGCTAATTCAACTAACTCTCCCAGTCCTGAAACAGTAAAAATTGAGTGGATGTTTTGAGATTGCTCATCACTTAAACCTCTTTTTTCTGCTGCAGTTATGCATAAATGTAGCGGCAGTAAATATTTTTCGTGTAATGTTTGCCAATGATTTATACATTGAAACTCGTCGCTGGCAATCTCTACTTGCTGGTTTGCATGTATAACACCATCTTGATAAAAGAATACACCAACAAGCTCTATACCTGCGTTTAATGCTGTTTCAATATAATCAAGTGCAGTTACGCTTAAATTACTATATGGAGGTGTAGTGACTACTACGGCAAGTTTCTTCACAAAATTATTTCTCTGTTAAACTAAACAATGGCTTTTCAATATTATTAGGCATTAAAAAGCCCCGCAATTGCGAGGCTTGATAGTATACAGAGTTTTAAGCAGCGTTTAAATTCTATATAGCTTAACTTCTGTTGAAATATTTATTATTAATCGTCGTTACCAAGTACACCTAAAAGGCTAAGTAAATGAACAAAGATATTATAAACATTTAAATATAAAGAGACTGTTGCTCTAATATAGTTGCGCTCACCACCGTTAATAATACGGCTTGTATCAAATAAGATTAAACCAGACATAATCATAATAACAGCTGAGCTAATAGCTAATTGTAGGGCAGGGATTTGAAAAAAGATATTAGCTAAACTTGCTACGAATACAACAATTAATCCTGTCATTAAAAAACCACCCATAAAAGAGAAGTCTTTCTTACTTGTTAACGCATAACCAGATAAAGCGAAAAAGATTAATGCTGTGCCACCAAGCGCTTGCATAATCATAGCTGGACCGCCTGGCATTGCTGCATAAGCGTTAAGCATTGGCCCAAGAGAAGCGCCCATTAAACCAGTAAAGCCAAATATCCAGTAAACACCACTTGCAGAGTCCGCTTTTTTGTTAACTACAAACATTAAACCAAAAGCAACTAACATCATCACTAACGCTACCATATGTGATAAGTTCATCGCCATTGAAATGCCAGCTGTTACGGCACTAAATGCTAGTGTCATAGACAAAAGCATATAAGTATTTTTCAATACTTTATTGATTTCGATAGCAGAGCTTTGACTCGCTGTTTGAAAACCCATGTTAGATTGCATAAAAAACTTCCTTTAAAACCTAATTAAAATAACTTTATATAAGCTAAGATAAGGGCGTTTTGGTAAAGTTCAAGTTATTTTTATTAATTGACTAAACGACCTTGTGACATATTATGACATGGTTTTTATAAATTACTAGACTAATCCTGTTGATACTCTTCTATTATTTGTTTCCTTTTGTAACAATTCAAGCTGTGATCATTCACCATACCGCACGCTTGCATATAGGCATAACAAATAGTTGAACCAATAAATTTAAACCCTCTATTTTTCAAATCTTTGCTCAGCGCATCTGATTCTGGGCTTGTTGTGGGATAGTCAGACAAATTAGTGTATTCATTGACAATTGTTTTGTTCTTAACATAACTCCATATATAGTCACTAAAACTACCATACTCATTTTGAATTTTGATAAATAGTCTAGCATTATTAATGGCAGCATTAATTTTGCCACGATTCCTTATAATGGCTGGATTTAACATTAATTCTTCAACCTTACCTTCGTCATATTCAGCAACTTTATTCACATCAAAATTTGAAAAAGCATCTTGATAACCTTGACGTCGTTTTAATATGGTATACCAACTTAATCCAGCTTGAGCAGATTCAAGAATTAAGAATTCAAAAAATTTATGGTCATCATAAACAGGTACTCCCCATTCTAGATCATGATATTTAACATAATCAGCCTTACTCTCATCTAGCCAAGGGCAACGGCTTTTGGGTTCAATGATAGTTGACTCTTCTGTACTCATTTTGCGTTTACTCCATTGCAATATTGACTTAGCAGTTTGAATTTTCTTCAAACTGAGTGTTTTTTTAGCAAACAATAATAATTAATGCATTTATTGTTAATATTTACTTTACAAGTTTATGCCGACACTTTAATATTCGCCTCGTTCTCAAGCAAGCATTGTTTTACAAGCTTATTTGTTAACTTCAGGTGAGATGGCTGAGTGGTCGAAAGCACCGGTCTTGAAAACCGGCA
>CAJXUT010000110.1 GCA_913061365.1 uncultured Colwellia sp. | reverse complement strand
TACGAGATTCCTCTACGTCTCGTGGGCTCGGAGATGTGTATAAGAGACAGAAATAACTTAGTCGATCAGAGTTTAATAAATAAGTTGTACCAAGCCAGTAATGCCGGTGTAAAAATAAAACTCATTATTCGAGGTATTTGTTCATTAGTCACTGGCGTAAAAAATCAAAGTGAGAATATAACTGCAATAAGTATTGTTGATCGATATTTAGAACATCCAAGAGTTTCTATTTTTGAAAACAATGGCCAGCCTAAGGTTTATATCTCTTCTGCTGATTGGATGGTGCGAAACATAGATAGACGTGTAGAAGTAACTTGCCCTATTTATGACCCCTTGGTAAAACAAAAAATTATTGATACTATCGCTATTCAATTAAGCGATAATACAAAAGCAAGAAAGCTTGATACTGAACAAACAAACCAGTATCAACATAATATAGATAGCCCTGCGATACGCGCTCAAGTTGCTACTTATCACTATCTCAAGGCACAACAACAGAAAAAAATATCGCAAGATATCTAAATTTAAGACCAAAAAAGTCAGGCCATGGAAAAGTATATTTCAAGTAGAACAAACCACCTAGTTGCAATGGATTTAGGCTCAAATAGTTTTCATTTGATTATTGCCAGAGAACAAGATGGCTGCGTGCAAATAATGCACAGACAAAAGCAAACCGTAAGTCTTGCAAAAGGGTTAGACGCTGATAATCATTTGAGTGAATCATCAATGAATATTGCGTTAGCATGTTTACATGAATTTAACTTATCACTTGCCAATATTCCTAATAGTGCCATTCGTATTGTTGCTACTCAAGCATTACGGCAAGCAAAAAATAGCCAACTATTTATAGATTTAGCAAAGAAAGTTCTCCCCTACCCTATTGAAATAATTACAGGAAAACTCGAAGCAGAACTAATCTACAAGGGAGTTGCACATACCCAGCCGTTACGTGGTAACACATTTATTATTGATATTGGTGGTGGTAGTACGGAATTAGTTATTGGTCATAACTTTTCTACATCACTTACTGACAGCTTAGCAATGGGTTGTATTAGCGTACAAAAGAAGTTTTTTATCAATGGTGATATCACCCCGCAAGCAATGCAAGATGCACAAAAGTATGCAGTTGAGAAATTATTTACCCTCGCAGATAGGTATAGAGAAGCAGACAATAATACTTTTATAGGGACTTCAGGATCAATTAAAGCAATAAGCCAAGTAATGCTCGAGTTATATGGTGATGATAAAATAACGGCTAAACGATTAAAGCGCCTAGTAAAACAGCTTATTGGATGGCAACACTATAAGAATATTCCATTACGCTCTTTAGATGAAGCTAGGCGTCCTTTACTTGCTAGTGCTGTGGCCATTTTATCAAGTTGCTTCTCTCAACTTGGCATTAACCAAATGAGTTTCAGACCTGGCGGATTACGTGAAGGTGTATTATATGATTTAAGCCAATCCAGAACAGATATTGATACAAGAGATCGAACTATTCATAATTTAATTCGCTTACACCATATTGATAGAGCTTTTAGTCAACGAGTATTACAGCAACTCACGCTTATCCGCAAACAATTGAAAAACACATCTGCTCAATTAAAACAAGATGAATTCTCTCTATTGTGTTGGGCTGCGCAACTGCATGAGATAGGTATCGCTATTAATTCAAAAAAGCGGCAGCATCACGGCGGATATATTTTAGAGCACAGTGAATTACCTGGGTTTAGTGAAGATGAAAAAAGTACCCTTGTTTTATTAGTGCGTTATCATCGAGGGCAGATAAAGCTTACAGATGAAATAAATCAACCATTAACAATCACTCCTCGTACAAAGTTACTAATACAAATTCTTCGACTGGCTATTATATTAACGCAAGGTCGTTTACAGCCAATAGACGCTGAAGTAGATGTTTCTCATCATGAAAATGCCCTAATCGTTAAGCTTGTTGCACAACCTGAATTACAACATAAACTGAATAGTGAAGTTGAAAAACAAGCAAACGCTAATTTAACATTAACAATAAAATCTGAATAATAATTTTAACCATTACATCAATATTATGTTGAGGTTGAGTTAATTTAGAAGCATCAACCTTACAAACGACTAATTAGCTGATTTGGTATTTTCTTAGTTTCATGGCTATTTTGTTATGAGAAACATGTAAACGTTCCGCAAGTTTTCGTGTTGTGGGAAACAGAGGATAAAGCTGTGTTAATAATTTTTTTTCAAATTGCTCTTGTGCACTCGACCAATCTTTAATCGTTTGTATTTCACTCAAATCAGTTGGGATTTCATTCTGTGAAAGCGCACTCACTTGAGAGAATTTTTTTAATGCTTGTTCAATTTCTTGCACATCTATAACACCCGATGTGTTTAACGCAACAACTGAAAATAGCACGTTTTGTAATTGCCGAATATTACCCGGCCAATGATAGGCTCGTAATAACGATAATGCATCTTCTGTTAATTTAAGTTTGTCAGATGATGAATCAATAACCTGCTCTACCTGATTTATTGCATTATCAATAAAATAAGTCGCTAATAACTGAATATCATCCGTTCGTTCTCGTAACGCAGGTAAAGCTAAATTAAGCACATTTAATCGGTAGTATAAATCTTCTCTAAACAATTTTTCTTTTATCAAGTCTGCAAGGTTTTGATGGCTTGCACTTATCACTCGTACATTTGCATGTAATTCCTTTGTTCCGCCTACACGCCGATAAGAAAAATCTTGTAAAAAACGAAGTAACTTAGCTTGTAAATAAGTCGACATTTCTGCAATTTCATCAAGAAAAATACTACCACCTTCAGCTAATTCAATTAAACCTGGTTTCCCTGCTTTGTTAGCTCCTGTAAAAGCTCCGGAGCTATAACCAAATAACTCACTCTCTAATAAATGTTCGGGTAAAGCAGCACAGTTGATGGCTAAAAATGGTGCTTGCGATCGATTACTTAATTGATGCAAAGTCCTCGCAATAAGTTCTTTACCTGTACCTGTTTCACCACTAATAAGCACAGGTAAGTCTAATTTTGCAAAGCGTTCACTTTGTTCTTTCAATAAAAGAATACTCTGTGAATTACCAATAATGTTATCAACGCCCTCTTCTTGATAAGTTTGCATAAGTGATAACTGTCGACCAACTACACTCATTGAGCGCAATGTGATCATCGCGCCGGTAACTTGTTTATGCTCGCTAACAACAGGAGTTATATCAGCTAAATATGTATTCCCTTGAAATATAAGCGAATGAGTTATAGCCTTATCTGTTAATAACTGCTGATACTTCTGCTCAATAAATTCATCAATACATAACCCTATTATGGATTGTTTTTGAACAAGCTTATTAGTGGCAGCATTTATTGCTAAAATAATGCCTTGGTTATTTATATCAATTATGGGATCAGGTATACGATCTAATAGTACTTTTAAATGGTTTTCTCTTTGCTCTAATGGCAGTAATGCTATCTCAGTGATACTAATAATTCCAACAATACCCTGTAAGGCATTACTGATGTCATTTACAGTTAACACATTTTTCTCTAGGTGAACAAAGGTGAAGCACGTGCTGACTTCTACAGCCTTTAAGTTCCAAGACTGCTTAGCAAAAACGCCAAGTATTTCTTGGCTTATCCCTATTCTATCTGTTGATTGAATTTCTAAACGCATACACACCTTGTACTAATTTTTTTACATGTAACAATTAAGTTACAATATTAAAAAACACACTTAAAAACAAGTATTAAGTAATTAAAATAGACTCTACAGCTACATTCATACAAATTTAACTTCTGAAAATTTGTAAATAATTCTATATAACACCAAAAATTGTAATGTTTTTATTACAATTAATGTATATAAAATGCCAACTATTACACATAAGCACATGAAATTATTGAATTTAAAATTATTGGCAGTTAATTTGCTATAGCTATTAATATACATAGCCAGTGATACATCAGGTTATTTCGTAAGAACTAAACAAATGACAGTAGGAACAAAGCATGTCTAAAAATAACAACAATAATAACCATTTTCTAAGTCAATCAGTTGAAACACAAGCTATTCATGCGGGACGAATAAATGATGAGCAATTTGGCTCTTTATCCACTCCCTTATATCAAACGTCTACTTTCATCTTTGACAACGCAGAGCAAGGTGCAGATCGATTTGCAGGTGAAAGCGACGGGTTTATTTATACTCGTTTAGGTAACCCAACAACTCGACAATTAGAAATGCGAGTAGCTGCAATGGAATGTATGGAAGATGCTGCCGCTACAGCCACAGGTATGGCAGCAGTTTCAGCGGCTTTGCTTAGCAACCTACAGGCAGGGGATCATATGATTTCATCTAAGGCAGTTTACGGCTGCTCTTTTGCATTGATGAATCATATGTTGAAAAAATTTGCTATTGAAGTCAGCTTTGTCGACATGACCGAACCTGAAAATATTACAAAAGCGATTAAAGATAATACTAAACTCGTGTTTTTAGAAACTCCCATTAATCCAAATTTAGTCGTATTAGATTTACAAAAAATATGTAAAATTGCCCAAGATAATAAATTAATATCAGTGGTTGATAATACATTTCTAACACCAGTTCTTCAGCAACCTGCAAAGTTTGGTGCTGATATTGTTGTGCACAGTGCTACTAAATATTTAAATGGTCATGGGGATGTGGTTGCAGGCATTGTTTGTAGCACAAATGAAATGATCAACAATATAAAAATGACGACCTTAAAAGATATTGGTGCCACAATGAGCCCTCACGATGCTTGGTTAATTATGCGAGGCTTAAAAACCTTACCGATTAGAATGGAACGTCACTGTAAAAATGCACAAATTGTTGCTGAGTTTTTAGAGAAGCATAAAGCCGTATCACACGTTTACTATCCTGGTTTGGCATCACATTCAGGTCATCAATTTATAGGTAAACAAATGACTGCTGCTGGTGGTGTTATAGCATTCGAATTAAAAACGAATATAAAAGGTGGTGCTGATTTTATTAATAGTATGAAACTATTTTCTATTGCGGTTAGCTTAGGCGATGCAGAATCACTAATTCAACATCCTGCTTCAATGACACATTCACCTTATACGCCAGAAGAAAGAGAACAAGCAGGCATTACAGATTCATTAATAAGAATATCTGTAGGATTAGAAAATGTGGATGATATCATTGCTGACTTGTCACAAGCACTTGATATGGTTTCCATATCAACAACATACAAACTAGAAATTAAAAAAAGTTGTGCTGCCTAAGCTTTAACTTAAACAACTTAAACAATAAATAGCTTATTGCTTAAGTTGTTTTAACGTTTGCCTTAGCCATTCTTCAATTGTTTTTGAGTGAAGTAATACTTACCTAATACCACCATTAAAATACCGCTAAGTACAATAATAGTGGAAACCATAAGGCGTATTGTAATTGTTTCAGAGACAAAAATAACACCGCCAATTGCTGCTATTATAGGAACAGATAATTGAATAACGGCGGCTTGTGTTGAAGACAACCCACCAAGAGCGATATACCAGATTGTATAACCTACACCAGAAGTTATAGCTCCAGAAATTATAGCTAATGTTACTCCTTCTAATGAGTAAGTAGCATTACTTATCGTTAACAGTGCGAGTAAAATAACAAAAGGAATAGCTCTTAAAAAATTATACGTTGTATCCATAAGTGGATTTTTAGAGCCGCGCCCTTTTAATGTATAAAGTCCCCATGATACCCCTGAAATTGTCATTAAAATAAAACCATTAATTGATGGTGTAGTTATTGTTGGCAACATCAAATAAATAAAGCCAACAGAAGCAGTGATAACCCCTAACCATTCAATCAGGTGCAATTTTACCCCCAATCTCATTGAGAGCATGATAATGGTAATTTGTACTGATCCAAACAAAATAAGTGCACCAGTACCTGTATCGACAGAAAGATATGCATATGAGAATGTCACGGCATAAAGAAACAATGCAATACTTGCAGACCAACTCCCTGTTGATACGGACTTTTTAGCACTTTTCTGAGCTTTTCCTGTGATAGTTAAAATAATAAAAAGAGCTATAGCCCCAGATAACAGCCTGATAGTAGTAAAACTTGCTGCATCAATCACTTCATTACCTAATGCTAGACGGCATAGAACCGAGTTAGCTGCAAAAGCAATTAATGCTAAACATGTCAATGTACTAGTTTTGAGAAAGTTACTATTAATTTTATGTACTCATATTAAACTGGTTAATGTAAAAAGAACGATAGAAATACTTTTCATACATTAAAAATCAGTGTTCAGGAAGTTCTACTATTCGCCAATAGTAATCTAATAATTTAACCAACTCATCAAAGCCATTTTGTAGTCGCTCTTTTACAATATAACCTGCAATATTTTGGTTATAGGCTGCAGTTTTGTCTTCATCATCCTTACTCGTTGTTAGTACGAATACAATACTGTCACTGAGTTTTTCATCACGTCGTAATTCTTCAAGCATTTCTAAACCGCCCATTTTAGGCATATTCAAATCTAGCAATATTATATACGGACACGATACGGTGCCATTTCTTAATAGCTCTAACGCCATAACACCATCTTTAGCCCTTATTATTGGGTTTGCAATTCTTAACTTTCTAAAAGCGCGTTCCACAATTTTTGCGTCAATATCATCATCCTCAGCAAGTAAAATTGTCGCCCCTTTATAATGTGTATCCCCCATTATTCTTCCTCCATAAAGCTTTGTTTTGGCCAGTTAAAAGTAAAGCATGCACCATTAACACCGTCAGATTCAACCGTTATTGAACCTTTATGATAATCAAGTAATTTTTTAATAATAGAAAGCCCCATGCCACTTCCTTCTACTTCATCACGAGGCTTCAGCGTTTTAAAAAGATCGAAAATTTGTTCATGATAGCGTTCTGGAATACCAGGTCCGTTATCTTTAATAGAAAACAAATAGAACTTTGGAAACTCTTTAGCACTGACACTAATAACGCCATCAGGCTTGTCATTGTGCTTTATCGCATTACCAACTAAATTTCGTATGATAGTCTCAAAAGGTGATATTGCTGTATCTATAGTAGGCATTATACTTTCAAATACTAGTTTTATTCTGTTGGATGGATCTTGTAGGTCAAAAACGTTCATAAATAACTCTTGTGTATCGATAAGCTGAACATCACCTGTTTTTCTACCTATACGTGAATAATCTAATAAGTCCTCTAAAAGTTTTTCTAAGCGAGAGGTGCGATTCATCAGTAACGCTAAATTAGCTTTCGTCTCATCCTTAGCATAATCAGCAATGTCTTCTTCAATCCAAGCAGACAGCTGCATAATACCTCGAAGAGGAGCCTTTAAGTCATGAGAAGCGACATAGGCAAAATCATTAAGCTCTTTGTTACTACGTTTTAATTCTTCGGTAACTTGAACATGCTCTGTCATATTGATAATGGTAGCGAGTGTTTTAGGTGTTTTGCCTGTGTAAAATTGAGCTAAGCCTATTTCAGCTGGAAATTCATCGCCTGATTTAGTTAAGCCAAATACATCGATGCCCAATCCCATGCGTCTATGTGAAGGGTCTTTATTAAAATTATCTCGATGTTTGGAATGATTATTTTGAAATCTCATAGGGATAAGTGAGTCAACATTTTTACCAACAATTTCTTTCTCTGTATAACCAAAAAGTACACAGGTTTGAGGATTTACCGTTTCAATATCTCCATTCTTATCTGTGATAATAATGCCACATGGCGCAGATTCAGTTATATTTCTGTAATACTCTTCTTTAATAGAAAGCTCTTTGGTAATTCTCTTCGCCATTGAAATAGCATGTTGTTGTGATCTGGTCAGTGTTATAAATAAAAATAACAACATAGTATTAATAACCAAACCGCTAGCAAGAATAATTAAGGGTTGATTTGAAGTTGTTGAATCTCTGAACGAATTAGCTGTTTGAATGTTAAATGTCCAAGGACGACCATACATGTCAAATGTTGTTTCTTTTTGATAAAGTGGTGTTTTATCATAATTATTATTATCAGACTTTAATTCGTTATAAAGAATATCCTTACCATCTGAGATACTAAAAATTAATTGTCGACTACTTTGCTCAAGCGTACCTTCAATCAACTTATACATTATAAATGGCGCATATACATGACCTACAAAGTGTTGTTGCCGTTGCTCTAGCGTTTCAATGTCATGATCACGATAAAATGGAACATACTGCAAAAAACCCGGTGTTTTCTTACTGTCTTGTACCAAGATTATTGGTGCTGTTATTTGTATCGTTCCGGTATCCCTAGACTTTTTGGCAGCAGTTAAACGGTTATGTTCAAACGCCATATCTAAGCCAATAGCTTGTTCATTATTGGTAACTGGCTCTATGTAAGTAATGGGCCAATACTCTTTATTATTGTGTGTTGGATGAAGTTTAAAGTCGGGTCTAAATTGCTGTTGATATTTAAGGAATTTATCAAGCTTTTCTGGTTGTATATAATAAATAACACCCACACCATTGATACCTGGGTACATCTCATCGAGATTCAAAATTTTTGAGTATTTTGTCCACTCATCTAATTTTGGATTTTGCATAATTGACTGAATAGCCGCTGCACCAGATTTCAACACTACAGCATAATGGGACATTCTTTCAGATATTTGGGCGAGTAGCTGTTTAGATTGAATATTAAAAAGTTCAGCTCTTTTTTCTTGTATTTGATTATCAGAAATTTTCCATGCTGTAATTGTGAGTAAAAGTGAGGCAATTATAACTAACCAGTGGTGCCAGTGTATTAATGCGATTTCTTTAGGCGATTTCTCAGACATTAACTATTTCCATATAATTTAGAGTGAACAGTTGAAAAAACATTAATGACTTCATAAATATTTTTTCTCTATTTCATCGCTAGGTTGAGGTTGAGAATAAACATAGCCTTGCACACGTTTAATCATCAACCTTTTACATAGCTCAACATGATCTTGGCTTTCTACTCCCTCTGCAATAATATCTAAGCCTAAAATAGTTGCCATTGCGACAAGCCCTTCAACTAATGCAATGTTTTTTGTATCTTCCAAAAATTCAGGCATTAAACTTTTATCAATTTTTACAGTTGAGATCGGATAATTACGTAAATGCGAAATTGAAGAAAAACCAGTACCAAAATCATCTAGTGACAAACTAAAGCCATTTTCGATCAGAGCTGATATAACTTGACGAGAGGTTGAAGTGTTTTTAAATAGAGCTGTTTCTGTTAGCTCAACTTCAATTAACGTTGCTGAGACTCCATGTTTTTCAAGACAATCAACTAAATAATCAACGATATCAAGGTTTCTTAATTGAACTGCTGATACATTAATCGACATTGTAAACGGGTTAACTCTACCAATATTCCATCTGGCTAAGGTAGAAATAGCTTCTTCAATGACCCAGAGCCCAATAGGGATTATTTGCTGTGTCTCTTCTGCTACCCTAATAAAGTCATCAGGTTGTCTCACAGTACCATTTATATTCCAACGAATAAGCGCTTCAAACCCTTTCACCGTATCACTTCCGGGCTCTAACACCGGCTGATAGTATAATTGAAATTGCTTTTTATCGAGTGCGCTTCTCAATTCAGCTTCAAGGTGTAATCGTTTATGAAATTTTACTTGCATTCTTTCTTCAAAAAAACAGGCTTGATTGCGTCCCCACTTCTTAGCACGATACATTGCGATATCAGCATGTTTAAAGATTTCTTTACTTGTTTTACTGTTATCAGGATAAAGTGCAATGCCAATACTAACTGTTGATTGTATTAAAGTAGAGGCGATATTTAAGGGGGTTTTCATTGCAGCTATAATGCGTTGTGCAACTAAGCTAGCCTGCTCGCTACTTTCTAGCTTGGTTAAGATAATAGCAAACTCATCGCCACCTAATCGTGCAAAAATTTCATTGCCACGAAGACATTCTTTTATCGTTAATACCGCTTGTTTAAGAAAAACATCCCCCGTATCGTGACCAAAGGTATCATTAATTAATTTAAAGTTATCTAGATCTATCAATAATAGCGCGAGTGTACTTTTATCTCGTTCATTATCCGTAAGAGCTAATTTTAAAGACTCATCAAAAAAGTAACGATTAGGTAATCCAGTGAGACAATCAGTCTCTGCAAGTATTTTTACTTTTTTGTATGTTTCGAAAAGTTTTTTTTCTAAGTTATGTCGTGTTGTAGAATGAAGAATTGCTCGTTTTAGTTTTTTTTCTGAAATTTCTGACTTAATCAAAAAATCTTGCGCGCCTGATCTTATACATTCTAATGCGAGATCTTCATCCTCAGAGGTACTCATCATTACAATGGCAATACTTGAATCTTTTGGTGCATTCCTTATCTCGACTATCATTTCAATACCGTCACGTAACGGTAGATTATAATCTAGTAGCACAACGTCAAACCGTTGTTGATGATATAGCTTCAGCCCTTCATCAACAGTAATAGCTTCCGTGATATTTACATTCAGGTTACTTTTTTTTAAGGTGCGAGTAATAGCAACTCTATCAACTATGTCATCGTCTACTAAGAGTATGTCCATTAACTTACCTTCTTATTATGCACTCTAAATAAATAGTTTGAATATTTGCAGCTTTAAGTAATTATTTGGAACTATTTCATTCTGTGGATGCTGTATAAAAATCGTCATCCTATTTAATATAGACTAAATCAATTTATTGTCATTAACTTTTTACCCCCTCAAAGCCTTATAAAGTGTAGGGATTACAAAATAAAACATACTTCCTTTAACTTAAAAAGTAATAACAAACATAAGATTTTATAGGACAAACAGAAAAACCCTGCTTAATAATGACTGTCCCAAAAATGTTTATCATTTGAATATTTGAGTGTAATATAATTGCTAACCACCTACATTTTATGAACAAATTTCATGTCCCTACTAATTAGCGTTACCGATCAGTCACCCATTCATGCCAATTCATCTTCTGGTGAGTCTCCATTGCTTTCTGTTCAGTTAGCTCAAGCATGTGAAAAGTGGGGGTATCATCGTTTTTGGATGGCCGAACACCATAACTCCGGAATATTTGCTTGCCCATGCCCTGAAATTCTTATTGGGCATATTGCCAGCCAGACAAATCATATTAAGGTGGGAACAGGTGGTGTCATGCTATCTCACTATAGTCCTTATAAAGTTGCAGAGCAGTTTCGTATGCTTGAAGTGCTCTACCCTGATCGCGTAGATCTTGGTGTGGGCCGTGCTCCTGGAGGCGATCAATTATCAAGTGATGCTTTAGCGTTTCCAGCCAAAGCATCTAACAGCCAAGCATTTGCCAATCAAGCTCATGATTTAGTTCACTTTCTACAAGGTACTATGGATGAAGAACACTCTTATTCAAAATTAACGTTAACCCCTGACATTAATGTTTCTCCCTCTCTATGGATGTTAGGCTCAGGTAGCGCTTCTTGTGAGTTTGCCGGCACACTAGGAACAGGTTTTGTTTTAGCACAGTTTATTGATAGCCGTACACCTGCAGATAAAATATTCAATGCTTATAGGGCAGCATACAAAGAGGCAGGACACGAAGGTAAACCACAAACCATGTTAGCTTTAGCAGTAGTTTGTGCTGATACAACAGAAGAAGCCCTACAAATAGCCTCAATTAGAGCTTATTCTAAAGTGTTAGCTCACATGCATGGGATTCGTGATGGCTTTCCTTCACCGCAAGAAACTCAAGTTGCACTTAAACAAATGTCATTGGCAGAAAAAAATTATTTTGAACAATGTTTAGGAGATATTATCGCGGGTACTGGCACTGAGTGTCGTGAAAAAATAGAAGCGCTAGTTGCTAATTGCCAAGCTGATGAGGTTACCGTGGTTAATGTTACCTACACGTTCGAACAACGATTACGTAGTTATGAATTACTCGCACAAGCATTTGAGATGTTTTAGTCTTTGTTATCTATTTTCTACTTAAACTTAAAATAGTTAGTACACTGCCTAATATTCAACGTCGTGAAGTACACTAAATAATGTTGATTGTACTTCGCCGTTAAAACTAAACATCAGTTTCTTCATGTAGCACCAATGCAACAAGTTTGTGAACTATGGGAGAAACAGCAATAATTGTTGGAAAAGCAATCATAAATGCAAAGCTCCACGCTTTCAGCCAAATAGTTATAATATTTTCTACCATTCCTATATTAAAAACACTGATCACAAAAGACATAATACCTGACATAAGTAACGACATAAAAAATGAAAAGACTAACTTATGATGTTTGCGTGAAATCATTCTAATTACTCATAATTTTGTAAAATAGTAAACTATTACACATAATAAAATTTGCAGGATAATGACCCTGTAACACATTTTGTGTAACTGCCAGGTTTAAATAACATCTTTCAAACGG
>CAJXUT010000109.1 GCA_913061365.1 uncultured Colwellia sp. | reverse complement strand
TACGAGATTCCTCTACGTCTCGTGGGCTCGGAGATGTGTATAAGAGACAGACGTATTTTTGGTAATTTGCCTTATAACATTTCCACGCCATTAATTTTTCACTTACTAACATTTAAAGATAAAGTGCAAGACATGCACTTTATGCTACAAAAAGAAGTCGTTGAACGCATGGCTTCTGGACCTGATTGTAAAGCTTATGGACGCTTATCAATTATGACTCAATATCAGTGTGAAGTAATTCCTGTAATGGAAATAGGGCCAGAAGCGTTTAAACCTGCGCCTAAAGTTGATTCAGCAATTGTGAGATTAATTCCTCATAGTAAGATTAAAAACCCGGTTAAGGATATCAATGCTCTTAATACGGTGTGTTTAGCGGCGTTTAATCAACGTAGAAAAACCATTCGAAACGGCTTTAAAAACCTTATCAGTGTTGCGCAATTAGAGTCTTTAAATATTGACGCTAATTTACGTCCAGAAAACTTAGCTATTGATGATTACATCATGCTAGCAAACTTTATTGTTGATAACCCACCAGAGGAAGTCGACACCTCAAAGAAAAAACTTTCGCGACGTGCAATGAAGCGAGCTGAAGAACAAAGTTAGTGACTAAGAATAGAGGATGCTATGGCAATCTATTTAGTTGGTGATATTCAAGGCTGTTACCACGAATTAAAAGCTTTATTGAAACAGGTTTCTTTTAATAGCGATATAGATAAACTTTATGTTGCTGGCGATCTTGTTGCTAGAGGGCCTGACTCTTTGTTAACGCTACGTTTTATAAAGTCTCTTAAAAAATCGGCAAAAGTAGTGCTTGGTAATCATGATCTGCATCTACTTGCTGTTTATGCCGGTATTAAAAAAGAAAAAAAACAAGACCAACTAAATGCTTTACTAAATGCTGATGATGTTGAAGAGCTAATGGATTGGTTAGCTCAACAACCATTATTACATCAAATAGGTAAAGATAATGCCTATATGAGCCATGCTGGAATATCGCCACAATGGACTTTATCCGAAGCAATAGCACAAGCAAAATTTGCTCAGCAGAAACTAAGCTCCAATAATAGAAATACTTGGTTAGCATCAATGTATGGTGAAAAACCCAATAATTGGCAATGTGTAAAAAGTGAAGAAGAACAATTTCGCTACACCGTTAATGCATTCACCCGCATGCGCTATTGCTATAGTAACGGAAACTTAGAGTTCGAGAATAAATCACCTCCATCAACAAGTAATACCAATGAAGACTCAGATATAGCACTACATCCTTGGTACGAGCTATCAGCCACTATTGATAAAACCCCATGGGTTTTTGGTCATTGGGCTGCGCTAATGGGAAAATGCTCACATCAAAATATTTACCCGTTAGATACAGGCTGTGTTTGGGGCAATCATTTAACGCTTTTACGTTGGCATGATAAAAAGCTTTTTACTGAAGCTGCGCACTAACTACAATATAAATTCATCACTTAAATAGTTTTTGTTTTTAAGAAAAACAGTAAATATAAGGTTTTCATTATATTTTGGCGCTCACTTTCTCAATACCTTAAGTTACCTCCGTAGAATTATTTATTTTTGTTATAAGAGTGCCAAAATCAACAAGATCTATTGACAACACCCACCACAGCTTTATAATTCATAGCGCTTGAAGTTAGTTTTATTTTTTTGTACACCATTTCGATGTTATGTTTTGCTTGTTAATCTTTTATAGGTTTTCTACCCGTAATAAATAACCCGTCCTGTTTTATAAGTGATAGCAACTCTTTTTAGCAAACCCGCTTTTATCATTAATCTTTAATTAGATGAAATGAATAGAGCTAAATTACTCATAAATAAATTAGGATATTCTTATGTCTACTACTACTGGTACAGTAAAATGGTTTAACGAAGCTAAAGGTTTCGGTTTCATCGAGCAAGAAAATGGCCCTGACGTTTTTGCTCACTTCAACGCGATTGTTGGTGAAGGTTTCAAAACTTTAGCTGAAGGTCAAAAAGTTGAATTCACAGTTACTGAAGGTCAAAAAGGCCCTCAAGCTGAGAACATTGTAGCTCTTTAATTTTTATTAATTAAAAGCACAAAAAAAAGCGAGTAACCTTAACGGTACTCGCTTTTTTATTATAATTTTTTCATAAAAATAGTCGTTATATTGTGCACTTAAACATGATAAAAATTAGAAAATCATTGAAGCACTAGGGCTTAGTATAGATAACACGCTTAATCGCTCTAAATCACAATAATTAGTAGCTTCACCTACCATATCTTTATCAATACCCAATTCCACTAACTGCTCATCATCAATCAATCGCTTTAACTCTTCTTTATCAAATATCCTTTGTTGAACCATTATTCGCTTAGCAATATAGAGCAGTTGCGACTCTTTATTTCTTTGGTTCAAGTCAGCTTTATCTTGAGAAAGAATTGGAACAATTAAGCTATAGGGCAACTGCCATAACTTTAAAAGCTCAGCGCTACATTCGCCGTATGTGAAAGCTAGAAGATCTTGCTGTTTAACCCACGGCAAATAAGAAATGTCATCACTAAGACACAGGGTAACTTTATCAGGTGACACTTGCTGAACAACAAGTTCACCAATATTATGCAATAAGCCCAAAATAAATAGTCTTTCTGCGTTAGGGAAGTTTAAACGACAGCCTAGATACTTTATAAGTAAGGCACAATCAACACTTCTTTCCCAAAAGTCTTCTAGGTAACTTTGCTCTGCTATACATTCTTTAAATGCTTTTGTAGAAAAATAAGCAATAACCAAATTATAAATTTCAGTAATACCTAAAACTAATACCGCTTTAGATACGGTATCTATTTTGCCTGGATAGTTGAAAAAAGAACTATTAGCTAACTTTAAAATAGTCCCGGCAAGTGCGGGATCAACCAAAATAACATCACTGATATCATCAATGGTTGATGAGTCATCATCAATCAACTCTTTTATGCGAAGAAAAGAGTCCGAAAGAATAAATATTTCACTGGTTTGTTCAGCGTAGCCAATGGCATCCATAAAAAACTATCCGTTAAAGAGCAAAATACTCAATATGATTAAAGGTTATTCACTACTTTAAATTTAGCACAATTAACCAAAACAGAATATGTTATCGCATTAATATTCAACACTAATTTGATAAGAAGTAAATTTACGCATATTTATTACACCTTTTTCAAATATTAAATATTGTCCTTTAATACCTAATAGAATACCTGACACAGAAGCGGTTTTATCAAAGTTAAACGAACTTATTTTTGTTAAATATTCACTAACAGGATAATTAATATTAACGATCTCTTCATCAAGTAATGTGACTGCATCATCTCCATATTTTAACGCTATATCGTCCAAGCGCATTTTTATCTGAGGAATAAGTTCACTTGCTTTAGCTTTCAAGTCAATTTCATCATTACTGCCTTTAAGCATTGCTCGCCAATTTGTTTTATCACTAATAAATTCAGCTAGCGCTGTCTCAACTAAACCAGACTGCAAACGTGTGCTTACCTTAAAAATAGGTAAAGCCTGAGTTGCTCCTTGATCTATCCACCGTGTTGGAATTTGTGTATGTCGCGTTATGCCCACCTTCAAGGCTGAAGTGTTAGAGAGATAAACATAATGGTCTACCATGCAATGCTCTTCACCCCATTGAGGTTCTCTACATGTATCAAGGTGATGATGGCACGTTTCAGGCTTCATAATACACATATCACATTGTGCTAATTTCATCATACATGGATAACAGAATCCTTGAGAATAGCTCTTTTTAGTTTTTTTACCACAATGCTTACAGGCTATTTTTCCATGAAAATTCAGTGTCAGTGTTTTTCCAATAATAGGGTTTAAGGCAATACTTTGTTTTTCAGCTGAATCTGAATTTATCAAAGCTAAAGGTAACTGATACTGTACTAGGTTATTCTCATAAAGTTGCGCTGTTAATTTTTCTATTGCGCCTATTTCACTTATTGGCATGCTTGCTCTCTATAGTTTTCTTAAAGTTTAAATGGGACTTATCTTGTTTATTAGGCGGTTATTAATGATCTACTTTTCGGCGTAATGCTTTATTAGAGCTGGCTCTTTTTTTAGAGTCTAACCGTCTTAAGTTAGAGCCTTTGGTAGGTTTAGTTGGTCGTCTAGTTTTTTTGACAACCATTGCAGAAATAATTAACTCTCTTAACCGTTTTAACGCATCATCTTTATTCATTGATTGTGTTCTAAATGATTGAGCTTTGATAATAATAATTCCATCACCTGAGATGCGACTATCTGATAACTTTAGTAATTTTTCTTTATATATCGCAGGTAAGGATGATCGTTTAATATCAAAACGTAAGTGTATAGCCGTTTCGACTTTATTAACACGTTGACCACCGTTTCCTGTTGCTCTAATGCCGGTTAATTCTATTTCCCAGTCAGCCAAACTAACAGTATTTGATATTTCTAACACTTTTATTTACCATCATTCAAAATTATTAAAATTTTCTTTCATGAGCCAAAACAATACTTGGACGGTTTATTTTCTTCGTTGTAATGATAATAGTTTATATACTGGTATTACTACCGATATAAACCGCCGCCTATATCAACACAATAATACTAAGCTTGGTGCAAAGTATACGCGAGCTAGGCGACCAGTAGAACTTGTTTATAGTGAAACAGCTGCAGATAAAAGTACGGCAAGTCAACGTGAATATCAATTACGCACACTCCCTAAACATAAAAAAGAAAAACTAGTCTTAGCTTTTGCTGATATATCTACCTAAACAAGAGGTCTGCTGAGTGAGTTTTATACTCATTTTTTAGATTTATTAACTGAGTACTGGTAGAATGCCCTGCTCATTAGCGTAGTACTAAAACACACTAAATCAGTACTAAATTTTATTCTAAAATGAAAGTTGTAGATATGTCGCAAGAAAATATGTTTATTGAACAATACTGTCCTATTAATAGCGAGAAAATTAGCTTTACTCGCCAGCAAGGGAGTGATTTTGCTAAGCAAGTCGCTGACGATTTTAACCCTCTACATAATACTGACGCTAAACGTTTTTGTGTACCAGGCGATTTACTCTTTTCTGTAATCGTTGCAAAATCAGGCTTGCATAAAGAAATGAGCTTTAACTTTTCGGGCATGGTTAACGATGGCGTTACTTTAACTTTTCCTAATGAAATTGTTAATGATTTTGATGTAACAGATGACAAAGATAAAACATATTTAAGTGTTGAAGCTAGTGGTGAAAAAACTCACTGTGCTTCATTAATAAATGCGTTAACAAAAGCTTATGTTGATTTTTCAGGGCATACTTTTCCCGATATTTTAGTAAAACTGATGACACAAAATAATGTCATGATCAACCCAAGCCGCCCAATGGTGATGTATCAATGCATGAAAATTAGTCTTGATCGCCTAGACATTACTACACTCTCTTTAAAATTAGCAAAAACAAGTTTAACCATCGATGGAAAACGAGGCGATGCTTGGCTTGAGTTTGACCTTATTAGTGAGGGTGAAATTGTTGGCCATGGTAAAAAACACATGTTGCTCAGTGGGCTACGTGAATATTGCCAAGAAAGCGTTGATGCAATGGTTGCACAATACCAAAAGTCAAAAATCACTTATCACGGCAAGTAAAGAACAAATAGCAGTTACAATCTAATAAGCTGCTTTTTTAAAACAATCTAGACAAATTGTTACTCTCCATAACTCTTATCAAAATGAATACGCTGTATTTGTTTATCTTCACTGCAAAAGGCAAATACAGCTAAATTCTTAGGCCGTTTACATCGACTAGGTTGATGATAAGACTTAAGCCACGCCTTTTGCTTCTTTCCTTGATATTTAGATTTAATAACGATGGCATTATTGGTTTTAAATGCTAGATTAGCACTTTTTTTGGTTGTCTTTTTCTGTCGATAAGTTCTCTTTATCTGCTTATTTTTACTCTTGTTATTCTCCTTACTTTTACCCTGCTTTTTCTTTTTTACTTTTTTACCTTGTTCACATTGCCACCATTTATTGCGTGCCTTGTCTTCCTTTACCCGTAAACTAGCAGCACGTTGCGCAGAATAACCATTACGTTGCATTGCTTGCACATTATGTAGCGTGTCCAATAGTGCCTTACAACGCTTCTTAGCATTACTCGATGGAGCAATTGAAAGTAAAAGAAAAAATAACAATATCACCTTTAGAAAGTTCATCTTTTCATCCTTGAATTATTAGCGAATAGTTTCCCTCAATCATTAATACTAGACCAAAAAATAGACTATGATTAATCTTATGACATAACATGGATGTTACTAATGAAATTTTTCATGCTTCTTTTAGTTATATTTTTTACAATAAATGCACAAGCTAAACCTCATTCAAAACCGTCAATTCAACAGGCTGTGAGTTATAAGGCTGTGAGTTATAAGGCTGTTGCAGATATCAGCCAGTATTGGCTTTCTGAAAAACTTGATGGAATGCGAGGATACTGGGATGGAAAACGGCTAGTTACACGTCAAGGAAGCCTAATTCATAGCCCTAAGCGGTTTACTAAGGGCTGGCCAGATAGTGCAATAGATGGAGAGTTATGGATTAAAAGAGGTGAATTTCAATCAACAATTTCTTGTGTTAGAAAAATTCAGGTTGACGAGAGTTGCTGGCAAAAGGTTCGCTTTATGATATTCGACCTTCCTAAACATCATGGCACATTTACGCAGCGAATCTTATCAATGAAAGAGTTAGTTAAAGAGGCTAATTCACCCTATTTATCTATAATTAGACAATTTAAAATTTCAACAATTGAGCAACTTAATAATACATTAAACAACGTTGTAAAAAATAATGGCGAGGGATTAATGTTACATCATGGTGATGCACTATACCATGTGGGAAGAAGCACAAATATAATGAAACTGAAAGCGCATGAAGACGCGGAAGCAATAGTCATTGCGCATACTGAAGGCAAAGGGAAATATAAAGGCTTATTAGGTGCCATTAAAGTAAAAACAATGGCAGGAGTTACTTTTAAAATAGGCTCCGGTTTTACTGATAAAGAGCGTATTGAGCCACCAAAAATAGGCAGCTTAATCACATTTAAATACAATGGCAAAACAGAAGCAGGCATACCAAGGTTTGCCCGATTTTATAGAGTTAGAAAGCAACCGGTTGAACCAGTATACGAGTCGTCTAATTCAGTAAAAAATTAAAGGTACGTAAGATCTATCGAGCTTTTAGCTAGGTTGATAAGTAAAAATCAGCACTTTCAAACCTTTACCTTTATACGCCTCTTTAAACACTTCTGGGTTTTGTAATTGTTCATCAAAAATGCAATCTGGGCATTCACGTTCAACTTCAGATAATAAAAATTGCTCATCAAGATCAGGGGAGTTTAAACATAACATCAACTTAGCTCCGCTATTCATCCACTGCGGAATACGGCGAATAATTTTCGCATAATCTCGTTCAATATTTACACTGCCTTTTTGAAATGAAGGTGGATCGCAAATAAGTAAATCATATTTTCCATATTTTTTAATACGGCTATTAGATTTGAAAATATCTAATCCTTCAAAAATAACTTTTTTACCATCTCTTTTAGCTAAATGATTTAATTGATGATTCTCACGACCTTTACTTAATGATGCTTTACTTAAATCGATGTTCACAACTTTACTCGCACCACCAGCTGTTGCAGCAACAGAAAAAGCACAAGTATAAGCAAACAAGTTAAGTACATTATGATCTTGAGCATGCTCTTTGACCCATGTTCGACCATTACTCATATCTAAAAATAAACCACTGTTTTGCGCTTTACCTAATTCAATATGATAAGACAAACCATTTTCAGTCACTATAGTATGATCAATAGCTTCGCCTAATAAGACTTGAGTGGGAGAGAATTTATCATATCTACGTTGAACCTGAACACTTCTACATTCAGCAGTTAACGCTTGCAATGCTTTAGCTTGTGTTAATAACCAAGCTTCATCTACAGCTTGATATAACGTAATGAGCATAACAGGAGATAACCAATCAACATTTACATGAGATAAGTTTTCATAAGCATGTCCTCGCCCGTGAAAAAGTCGTTGGCAATCCGTAAAATTTGTAACAGAAATATAGTCAATCATGGAAGAATATCAATAATAAATAAAAAGCGGGTCAATAGTAACATTGACCCGCTTATTGATTCTAAATATTTACGCTTATTTATCGTGATTAAAACCCAAATAAACTCACAGCAAAGAATTTTTGTGCCACTGTATTGATAAAAATAGCAAGTACAATAGCTGGGATAAATGTGCCTAATGAGAAGTTAATATATTTCTCTACCCAAGAACCAATATAACTGTCATTACCAACACTCAATTCTTCAGATAAGTTCTTTTTCTTCCAGCGATAACTAACAAACATACAAAGCAAGAAGCCATTTAGAGGTAAAATTGTGTCATAGAACACGTCATAAACCACATCAAAAAATGATTTAGTTCCGCCTGCATACGAAGTGAACTCAGTGAAAAAACTAACCATACCAAAAGAAACAGAAGCAAATATAGTTAATACGCCTGCTGTCATTAATAAAATAGATAATGCTTTTTTACGACTGTGTTTCTTTTCAGTCACTAAATAAGAAACAGGTACTTCAAGAATAGAAACTAACGATGTTATTGCGGCAAAAAATATTAACAGAAAGAAGAAAGCTGCAATGCCGCTAGCTCCAACGTAACCAACTGACGTTTGTAACGCTAAAAATATTTTCGGTAAAAAAGTAAAAATTAGTGAAACTGAGCTATCACTTAGTTCATTTGGATTAACATTTGGGTTAAATGAAAAAACAGCAGGTAAAATCATTAATCCTGCAATAAAGGCAACGCCTGTATCTGTAATAGCAACCAATTTAGCTGAATTAGGAATATTAGTTTGATTATTAATATAAGAGCCATACGTAATTAAAATACCCATGCCCAGAGACAGAGAAAAGAAAGCTTGCGATAACGCGCCATTAATTACACTTGGGGTTATTTTACTGACATCTGGAATTAGGAAAAATTTCACACCAGCCATTGAGTTATCAAGTGTAAGAACAAACACAACCATAACAATAAGCATAACGAACAATGTTGGCATTAATATTTTGGCAGCCTTTTCTATACCATCTTTCACGCCAGCTACTAAAATGAAATTAACTATGCCAGCAACAACTGCCATAGCAGCAAACAAATAAGGGCTATTTATAAACTCGCCAAAACCACCACCACTTGCCAAATAATCTAAATTACCTGTTAGGGTTAATGCAATATAGCCAAAGATCCAGACCGTTATAACCATGTAAAATACGGCAATCATAAAGGGAGTCAATACGCCTAAAAAGCCTGCTGCACCCCATAAAGTACTTCTCTGACTTAAGTCTTTATAGGCTCCAACAGGTTCTTTTGCTGTTTTTCTACCTACAGCCATTTCTGCAATCATAACGGGTAAGCAGATTAAAAAAACAAATAATGCGTACATAAGTAAAAATGCACCACCACCATTTTTTGCCGCATTAACAGGAAAACCAACTAGATTGCCAATACCCACAGCAGAGCCAGCAGCGGCAAGAATGAAACCAATACGTGAGCTAAAATGCTCTCTCGATGCGCTCATAAACGTCCTTCACTTTTATTTATTATAATTTTTATAGATGATCGTTTGATGCTAACAAGCTTTACTAAAATTGTCTTCTTTCAGTAAAGCATTAATAACCCCAAGGTGTACAAAAATTTGTCCACTTTTTCCTATTCAACGCTACCTAGAAAACAATTTAGGGTTCATTACCGTTAGAATATCAACAGCATCTGCAGCTGCAATTTCAGCAACCTGATCAATATCATCTTTACTCAAGCCCAAGCTTTTACACAATGATTGGTCAATAACATTATCATAATCAAATTCATCTTCATGGCTATCAAGTAATGCTAATCTTGATGCTAAGTTTAATACTTTTACATCCTTATTGATCTGATTACTTTGTGCTTGGTTGAAGTGTCTAATTGGAATGATAATTTTTTCAGGTAGTTGCCATATTTTTAACAATTCAGCAGAAATCTCAGTATAAGTATAACCTAGCGCTAGATCTTGTAATTCCCAAGGTAAATTATCACGGTTATATTTTTCACAACGTTGAGCTACTTCTGGTGTAATTTTAGCAACAAGTAATTCACCAAAGTTTTGCAATAATCCCGCAACAAAAAGGCGTTCAATGTCTTTTATACCGGCTTTTATTGCTAGATTTTTAGTGACTAAACCACAATAAATACTCATTCGCCAAAAACGTTTAAGATCTATTGCTTGGTTTGCAAAATGTTTAAAGGCTGACGCGGTAACATCCACTAGCATCATATTATAAATAGCTTGCGTACCTATAATAGTGATTGCTCTTGAAATCGTACTAATTTCTCCCGGAAAACTATAAATTGCACTATTTGCTATTTGCAATAACCTTGAGGTCATAGAAGGGTCAACACTTATCACATCAGCAAAATCACTGATCCCTGAACTTTCATCTTCCATTAAAGCTTTTATTTTTAAGCAAGCATCTGGTAAAGCAAAAGAGCCGTTAGCTTGCAAAGCGTATTCACGCGCATTCATCATGATATTTATCCTATCTACTAAGGTAAAAATAGCTAAGTTTATATTTTCAAAAAATTAAAAAGGTATACCGCTATCTTCTTTTATATGTTCTGTAACCATATAAGTATGAGTTTTGGAAATTGAAGGTAAACCTCCTATTTTTTCTAACACCAAACGATAAGACTCTATGTCAGCAAATCTTATCTTTAGTAAGTAATCATAGCCGCCTGCAACCAAGTTACATTCAACTATTTCTTTTATTTTAACAACTTCTACTTTGAATAATTTAAAGACATCTGATGTTGTTCTATCTAGTGTGACTTGAATATAAGCAGTCATGGCATAATTTAGTTTGTTAGCATCTAAAAATGCACCATAATGCTTAATATAACCTTCTTTTTCTAAACGCTTAACACGATCCAAACAAGGACTAGCACTCAAGTTCACTATTTTAGCCAGCTCAACATTAGAAATTCTCCCGTTACCTTGAAGCGTTTTTAAAATGGTTATATCTATTCGATCTAAAGACTTTAATTTGCTCACGTGGATTATTACACTAGATTATGCTGATTTAACCTAATGATGACATAGAAAAAATTAAAAAAAAAGCTAACACCTGTTGATGCTAGCTTTTTCAATCAATCACCTGTACTTACGCTCAAACTTCATACATTAGTAAAGAAGTCGTCTCTTTTCACTATGGTTGTTGTTTTGTTGGTGCTAGCACAATTTCACGAATGCAAACATTTTGAGGTTGGTTGTATGCATAAAGAATAGCATTCGAAACATCAATAGGTGCTAAAACTCCACCCATGTCTTTTTTCCAAGATTCATAACCTGAAATTGTCTCACTTGAGGTAGTGTGAGATAACAGTTCTGTCTCAACAGCACCGGGGGCAATAGTTATAATTCTAACATTATGATTAGCGACTTCTTCTCTTACATTTTCAGAAATAGCATGTACGGCAAATTTAGTTCCACAATATGCTGCATGGTCACTAAAGGTTTTTCTTCCTGCAACTGAACTAATATTTATAATTGTCCCTGTATTACGCTGTTTCATCAACGGTAATACGGTTTGCATTCCGTTGAGTAAGCCTAAGACATTAACATCGTACATTGACTTCCACTCTGTTGCATTTTGTACATCTATTTGGCCAAGTAACATTAAACCTGCATTATTCACTAATAAATCAACAGGGCCATATTTATCAGTGGCATTATCAATTGCTTTTTGAAAAGCGACTTTATCTGTAACATCCACCTTCATACACAAGGTATTAGAAAGCCCAAGCGCTTCAAGTTTTTCTACACGCCTTGCTAACAATAATAATGGATGCCCTTGTGCATTCATTTGTTTTGCTAGTTCTTCACCAATTCCAGAGCTTGCTCCTGTAATTACAACTAAGCTTTTCATATTATATTCTCTCTATAAAACCAATTTGTTGAGTTAATAATAATGAAAACTTTATTAATGATATACGACAGTTCACTTACATCATTGTTGACTAATAGTTAACAATTTATAGTATATTTATCTTTTCAGTCATTTTGCTTATTATCTTTAAAAAGCTATTCACATTGCTGACTCCTTTAAATTCAATCGATTTAAAAATGTTTTCTAGCAGAAAAAACTAGCAGCTTCAGTTTATATTTATTGCTAAAGTAAAAACTATCAAATAAATCTGTTTCCTATAAGTTAACAAAGTAAATCTATGAAAAAACAAATTAGCCTATCAGATATCAAGAGTTTTGTGATTCTTGCAGAACAAGGAAGCTTTACAAAAGCTGGCGAAAAACTAGCG
>CAJXUT010000108.1 GCA_913061365.1 uncultured Colwellia sp. | reverse complement strand
CTCGGAGATGTGTATAAGAGACAGATATAAATCGGTGTTTGACTTCGAAATGAAAGTCCATATTGACTCACTAAATTCTTGTCTACACCCGCTCTATCAAAAATGGGTGACGTATTTTACTGTTAACTGCTAAGGAATGTAAAGACTAAATTACTATTTGGGCGAGAAATACTCTGGTACGGATGAAACAAACAGGTTAAAATCTTCGCGTTTTTTAGCTTTTCTTTTTTTGGATAACAATTGTATGCGAATTTTGGGTATTGAAACTTCTTGTGATGAAACTGGTATTGCCATTTATGATGACGAGAAAGGTATTATGGCTCACAGACTTTATAGCCAAATTGCCGTTCATGCTGATTACGGTGGTGTTGTTCCTGAGTTAGCCTCAAGAGACCATGTACGTAAAACAATTCCATTAATCAAAGCCGTATTAAAAGATGCTAATTTAACTCCGCAAGATTTAGATGGCGTAGCTTATACTGCTGGGCCAGGTTTGGTTGGTGCATTACTTGTTGGTTGTTCTATTGGCAGAAGTTTAGCTTATGGCTGGGACTTACCTGCGGTTCCTGTTCATCATATGGAAGGTCATTTACTTGCCCCTATGTTAGAAGACAATGTACCCGAGTTTCCCTTTATTGCCTTACTTGTTTCAGGCGGCCATACCATGTTGGTGCGTGTTGACAACATTGGAGAGTATAAATTATTAGGTGAATCTGTAGATGATGCGGCAGGTGAAGCGTTTGATAAAACAGCTAAGCTATTAGGATTAGATTACCCAGGTGGCCCTGCATTATCGAAGATGGCAGAATCAGGAACCGCTGGACGGTTTAAACTACCACGCCCTATGACAGATAGACCGGGGCTCGATTTTAGTTTTAGTGGTTTAAAAACAGCAGCAAGTACCTTAGTGAGAAAAGAGTGTTCAGAGCTAACTGATACAGAATTAAAACAAACACATGCCGATATTGCACATGCTTTTCAGCAAGCGGTAATAGATACTTTAGCAATTAAGTGTAAACGCGCATTAAAGCAAGAGAGCTTAAGTCGCTTAGTTATTGCCGGCGGTGTAAGTGCAAATACAGCACTAAGAGAAAAGCTCGCTGTTACAACGAAGAAACTTGGTGGCAGCGTTTTTTATCCTCGTCCTGAGTTTTGTACCGACAATGGTGCAATGATAGCCTATGCAGGACTACAACGATTAAAAGCAGGTACTGATGCAGATCTAACCTTTAAAGCTAATCCTCGTTGGTCGTTAGAATCTTTACCTTCAATAAAATAGTATTCAAAGAAGTAATAAATTAATCAATTTATTACTTCTTCTTATATATTCATATAATCAGTAAACCGATTTACTAGCTTACTAGCTCGTTACAGGCTGTTTGTGCCCCATTTGCAATAAGCTTGGTAAGAAAATCAATGTAAAAATAGTACTAACGCTCATACCACCTACAATAACAGCAGCAATACCTCTATATAGCTCGGCACCCGCACCAGGGATTAATAGCAAAGGTAACATACCGCATATACTGGTTAAGGTACTCATTAAAATAGGTCTTAATCTCATTCTTACGGCATGCTCTACAGCGTCATGTCGAGAGAGACCTTCACCCTCACCAACACGTGTCTGATACACGAGCAAAATAGCATTGTTAACGACTAAACCAAGTAAAATTATAAAGCCGATCATGGTTAACAAATCTAATGGTTGAAAAATCACTAAATTAGTTAATTGCAAAAAGCCAATGCCGCCAATAGTTGCCAACGGTATAGTAAGTACAACGAGTACGCTATCTTTAAATGAGCGAAATAGCGCAGCCATTAGTAAATATAAAATGATCAATGCTAACGCAAAGCTCTGCCCCATACTCCTTAGCGCTTCAGTTAATGCTTCAGCAGTACCTCGATAATTAACACTCGCTATACTGCCACTTTCATTGGCACTATCACTTGCCAATACAGCTAAAATTGCGGGTTCAGCTTCACGCTTTATGGTTGCGATCGCTTCCTCTAAACTAACATTATCAGGTGGCGTTACCTCTAAGGTAATAGTGCGTTGGCGGTTAACTCGTCTTATAGAACTTGGACCTGCCGTTCTCACAATATCAACCAATTCACCAACCGGTTGTACATCTGCATTTGGCGTAAATAAAGGGATAGCAGCTAATTCTTCAGGCGACTGCCAATCTGTTGATCTCAAAAATACATCTAATCGCTTTTGACCATTAAAAAAGTCACCCACATAAAGGCCTGTACCTAATGTTCGAGTTATTTCGCCTACTTGAGAACGATTCCAACCAGCCTCAGCCATTCGTCTTTCATTCGGGATCATACGTAATTCTGGTTCAGCGAGAGTAAGCCCCGGAGTAGGCTGAATTTGCCCACCGGGTAATGCTTGGCTTATAGCACCGTAACCTGCTTGCGCAGCTTGTAATAACGTATCAACATCATTACCTTGAATATCAACATCAATACGGCGTCCGCCTCCTAGGTTTCTGAAGATTTCAGATTGTGAGGCAAATGCCAAAGTATCGGGAAAACCTTGCAAGAACTGATTGTTAATAATATTAACAATTTCACCAATATCATCCGCATTTTCCGTACGCCCTCCCATAAAGCCAAAGCTACCAAAAAAGCCCATCCACGTATGTGCAATTTTAGGTTCTTTTTCTCCAGTTAAATACGGCTTAATACGGTTATTGATTTTATCACTCATTTCAAAACGAGCTGCTGGATAACTTAATCCTGGTGGTGGTAGCAAAAAGGCTTGAAACTGATTTTGGTTACCCTTAGGTAAATAATCAATTTTAGGAAATAGCGCCCAGCTGCCTGCAAATGACAGTAACATTAAACCAAAAACCCAAGCAAAGCGTTTTGTTGGTGTGCCGGTTATGCGCATAATACCCTTGGTGATATTACGCCACCAATGTGCATGAGGATCCGTTGCACTGACTTCTGTTAATAATTTACGCGCCGCTGTAGGCAAAACAGTTACAGCGATAATTAATGACGCGACAATAGCAACGGCAATGGTGATAGCTAAATCAGCAAATAATTGCCCAGAAACCGCATCTAAAAAAGCAATAGGTAAGAAAATAGCAACGGTTGTAATAGTTGATGCGATCAATGCCCCCCAAACTTGAGTGGCTCCTTTTAACGCCGCTTTTTCTGGGCTCTCCCCTTTTTCACGTAGTCGTACAATATTCTCTAAAACGACAATTGCCGCATCAAGCACCATACCCACAGCAAAAGCTAAGCCCGCCATCGATATAATATTTAGCGTTCGACCTGTAACAAACATGACAACAAGGGTAACAACTAAAGAAATGGGGATTGCTAAAGCAACGATTAAGGTTGCGCGAAATTTACGTAAAAACCACCATAAAACAATTATAGCTAGGCCTATGCCCATTAATAAGTTATTGCGTACAAGGTTCATTGAACGGTTGATATATATGGTTTCATCCGACATCTGAATCATTTCAAGACCAGCTCGCTTTAATGGCCCTGCATTTAACTCTTTCATCGCAGCTTTAAGGTCTTTCATCACCGCAATCACATTAACGCCTTGTTCTGCTTGAGCATTCATTGCAATAGCAGGGTCACCATCTAAGGTTAATATACCTACACGGTCTTCCAAGCTAAGCTCAACTTTAGCGACATCTCTTAGTAATATTGGTTGGCCGTCTCGCCAATCAAGTACCATTTCAGCTAACTGCTCTTCACCATATTTCCCTGAAAAACGTAAAGTATATTTTCTTCGACCGACTTCATTGAAACCACCAGAGCTATCACTGTTATTTGCCAACGTTGATGCTAGTGTTGGGATATTTAGTCCAAGCTCTGCTGCTTTGTAGGGATCAAAGGTAATTCTTAACTCTGAAGATAAGCCGCCAAAAGCATTTGTTTTTGAGATACCCGCAACTCGTTCGATTCTTGTTTGAATGACTTCTTCAACATAATCTTGATAGCTGACAATATCGCGATCATTACCCGATAAAGGCTTCAGCGCAAACCAAGCAATAGCCGTAAATGTTCTGTTACCACCTACAGAAATCACTGGTTCTGTCGCATCCGCGGGATAATTAGGTACTTGATTCAACGCACTCATTACATCAATAAGCGCACGCTCTAAATTAATCCCCGTGCGATAACGTAGGGTAATTTCACCTTGTTCTTGACTCGACGATGAAACCAGTGACTCAAGCCCTTGTAAGCCTTTAAGTACATCTTCTTGTCGTTCTATTATCTCAGCTTCAATTTCTTCAGGCGCAGCCGAGCGCCAATCAGTAGAAATAATAATTTCAGGTTTGCTAATATCAGGCGTTAATTGAATTGGTAATTGAAATACACTTATCACACCAAATAAGGCGACCAATAAAATAGCAACAATAACCGCCGTTGGATTTTTAAGAGCTGATACCGTTAAATTCATTGCTGATTACCTTTATCATCAGCGGCTTTTTCTGTTTGACTAAAATGAGAGACAAGTTCATGATTATTTTTTTTGATGACAACGCTTTCGCCTCCACGTAAACGTTCAGCACCGCGAATAACAATTAAATCACCAGTCTTAATATTTTTATTATAGTTATTGCTTGTAACAGCGACTAACCCACCCATACCTGCACCAACAGTCACGGTAATACGCTCTGTGGTAATGCCTTTTTCACTTTCATTAACACGAAAAACGCTTGTACCTCCACGGCGTAACACCAACGCATCACGAGGTACTGCTAGCAACATTTCGCTTGGGCCATTGGCTACCTGAGTTTTAAAGTTTAAACCGATAGGCCAATCAAAAGTGGACATATCAAGGCGTACTTCCATTAAATGTGAGCGCGCATCAGCTACTGGCACCAACGCTTTTATTTTTGCATAGCCAGAGCCTAGAGGAGATTCAACGAGTAACTGCTTAGCTTTTTGTAAAAATTTAAAAGCAACAATAGGAACAAAAACACTCGCTTCGCTATTTTCTATTTCTACCAATCGAATAATAGCAGTGCCGTTTTCAACATACTCACCAAGATTAGCGATACGTTGCGTGACAATGCCAGAAAAAGGCGCTTTTAATGTTGTATAGGTAAGGTCTTGTTTTATGTTATCTAATCTAGCCTGAGCTACCGCAACATTTCCTTGGGCAATATCATGTTCAGATATTGTTTCATCTAATTCACTTTCAGGTGATAACTTTTGTTTGAATAATTGCTTTTTCCTTACCACTTCACTTTTAAGAAAGCGCAGTCTAGCTTCGCTATTAAGCATATTGGCTTGTGCTTCTCTCAATGCAATTTTTATTTTTTTATCATCGATTAATGCAATTACATCACCTTGCGCAACACGCGTACCAATGGCAGATAAACTGATTAACCGTCCTGAAATTTCAGCAGCAATACTGGAGTCATTCTGACTAACAACAGTACCAGACACCGAAACAACGGGTGATAACTCTGTCATTTTTGCACTAACAACATTGACATTAGCAGGAGGGAATTCCATTGCAAGCGCAGAGTTTTGAGCTAAAACCACAACCAACAAATTTAAAAGTAATGGTCTAAATAATTTTTTCATGTCGTTCCTAATTGTGCAGATATCCATTTATGGGTTGTTAATTTTAGTTGTTATTTTACTTTCTGTGCCTTTGAGTAAACGCATAATATTATCTTTATGACGAAAAATAATTAACGCGCTTAACATGAGAGTAGGATAAACATAAAGTGGTTTTAAGAAGAACACATACAGCGGAGCCATTGAGACAGTAACAATTGCAGCAAGGCTTGAATACTTTGTCAATTTAACTACAGCTCCCCAGGTTAGAATGAGTAAAGCGCCTAAAGCAAAACCTATAGGTAACAATGTACCTAACGCTGTTGCTACAGCCTTACCGCCTTGAAAATTAAAGAATAATGGGTACATATGCCCTAAACAAGCAGCTACGCCTATAAAACCTAAATATAAAGGTTCTCTTTCTAAAAAATGTGCATATAAAAAATAAGCTCCCCAAACAGGTATCGTTCCTTTTAACACATCTAAAAACAATACGGTTGCAGCGGTTAGCTTATTACTAATTCTTAAAACATTAGTTGCTCCAGGATTGAGAGATCCAGTGGTTCGAGGATCAGGTAATCCCAGCATTTTGCAAATTAAAATGGCGCTAGAAATTGAACCTATTAAATAGGCCGCAATAATCATAGCAAGTGTTAATAGCAACATGGCAATCTAAATTTATCAAAAAATTAACATTATTCGACATTCTATCTTGTTATCTGCTAGTTTTTCTACACCTGCGCAGGTAAACTCAGCTTTTATTTTGTAACAATACCAAATGAAATAATTCTTTCAAAAATAATTAACGGAAAATTCATGGATAAAGTTTTTATTAAAGGTTTACATATTCAAACGACTATTGGCTTTTTTCAATGGGAAAAAGAGATAAAGCAAACCTTAGTTATTGATGTTGCTATGGCATGGGATACAGCTAAAGCTGCCGAAAATGATGAATTAGCAAAAACGTTAGATTATGCTGAAATATCTACCGTGATAGAAAGCTTCGCCAATGATAACCCTGTTGATTTAATTGAGACACTAGCTGAGCGTATGGCTGCCTTTTTAATGTCAGAATTTCATATTCCTTGGTTAAAACTCACTATCGGTAAACCCGGTGCTGTTCATAATGCAGCAACCGTTGGTGTTGAAATTGAGCGTGGCCAACTTAACCAAATTAAGCCAAGTTAATGGCTAGTATCTATATTTCATTAGGTAGTAACGTTGAGCGCGAATACCACATTAAAAAAGGGTTAAACGCTTTGGCTGTTGCATTCAATTTACCTTTAGAGCAATTAGTACTGTCATCATTATTTGAAAGTGAGGCCGTTGGTTTTAGTGGTAATGCCTTTTTTAATATGGTGGTTGGCATTGAAACATCACAAACTGTTGAACAAGTAGCTCATTTATTACGTGATATTGAATTCAGTTATGGCCGCACTCGTGATGCTAAAAAATTTAGTCCCCGTACTTTAGACCTTGATTTATTACTTTATGATGATTTAATTATTGATTCGCCCGCACAATTACCCCGAAATGAAATAGATAAAAATGCTTTTGTCTTATGGCCATTAAGTGAAGTGGCTCCGCAATTAATACATCCTATCATCAAGCAGGATTATGAAACGCTTTGGCAAAACTATGACAAAGCACATCAACAGCTAAAAGTAGTTGATAATTGCTGGTAAAAGAAAACAATATAATTATGCGACTAACATAGCTCTTTCTTCAAAACGAATATGTCGCTATCGCAGGCCTTAACAATTATAGATTAACCTTTTAACGATTATAAAACTGAGAAAAATTTAATGAGCACTTTAGAGATAATTATTTTAGCATTGCTACAGGGGTTAACAGAGTTTTTGCCCGTATCAAGTTCTGCTCATTTAATACTACCTTCACAATTATTTGGCTGGCAAGATCAAGGACTAGCTTTTGACGTAGCAGTACATGTTGGTACTTTATTAGCCGTAATGCTCTACTTTAGAAAAGAGTTAGGTGCCATGTCAGTTGCTTGGCTAGGTACCATCAATATTGGCCCACAAAAAGGTAGCCCTTCTTTTGATGGTAAATTAGCTTGGTGGATTATTTTTGCGACGATACCGGCAGGTTTATTTGGGTTATTTGGTAAAGACTTTATTGAAGAACATTTACGTTCAGCTTTAGTTATAGCCGCGACAACTTTATTATTTGGCTTTTTACTCGGGTTTGCCGATGTAAAGGCTGGTCATAGAACTGAAAATAAACCGCTAAAAAAGTTGGGAATTAAAGGCGCTATGTTAATAGGTTTAGCACAGGCTGTTGCATTAATCCCTGGTACATCTCGCTCAGGTATCACAATGACTATTGGCTTAATGCTTGGATTAAGTAGAGATAACGCTGCACGTTTTTCTTTTCTTTTATCAATTCCTGCTATCGCAATGGCTGGTAGTTACTTAACACTCAAATTAGTGTTATCAACAGAGGCCGTTGACTGGCAAGCTATTGGATTAGGCAGCCTACTTGCATTTGTCAGCGCCTACGCTTGTATCCATTATTTTCTTATTCTATTAAATAAGTTAGGTATGATGCCTTTTGTTATTTACCGTTTAATCTTAGGTTTTGGCTTACTTTGGTTTGTATTAACCTAATTTTACCAAAGCTAAAAATTTCATAATTCTGTACATACTATGAGCTCAAATATGATTGCAATTAATTTAGAAAACTTCCAACAAGTAATACTAGAAGAGTCAAAAAGTAGACTCGTTTTAGTCGCCTTTTGGGCAGAACAAATACCTGAAAGTGTCGCATTAAGAGATGCTTTAGCACAAAGAGTACAGCCATTTGATGAACAAATGCTAATGGCATCGCTTGATTGTCAAAGCCAACAACAAATAGCACAACAATTCTCTATTCAAGGTTTGCCAACAGCTATTTTGGTTAAAGATGGTCAACCACTTGATGGTATTTCAGGGCCACAAACTGACGAAACCATTTCAGCTTTTTTAGATAAGCATTTACCAAAAGCGCAAGATTTATTACTTGCTCAAGCGCAAAAAGCATTAACAGAAAATAAATTAGCTGAAGCACAAAACGCAATAAACCAAGCTTATGAACTTGATCCTGAGCGTGCCGACATTAAACTTGTGCTAATTGATGTGAATATCCAAACAGGAAATACTGACGAGGCTCAAGGTCTGCTCGAAACAATAATGATGGTTGATCAAGACAGCTACTATCAAGCGTTACTGGCTAAACATGAATTAGCAACTCAAGCAGCTAACTCGCCAGAAATACAAGCCTTAGAGGCACAACTTGCTAGTAATCCAAATGATGTAGAAATCAAACATCAATTAGCGGCACAATACAGCCAAGTAAATCGCCATGAAGAAGCATTAACTATCTTATTTCGCTTAGTTCAAAGTGGTGATGCAGACACAAAAGAAAAGAGTAAAGAGTTGTTTGTCGATGTATTAAAAGCATTACCTGACGGCGATGCCATTGCAAGTAAGTTTCGTCGCAAGCTTTATACATTAATGTATTAATCGAAAAGAGTAGTAGCGAGCATTATTTTTCGCTACTACTTAATTTCACATATTATTTACGGTAAATGCTCACTTGCTAAATAATCATGTGACTGCATTTCTTGTAAGCGGCTCAAGCAGCGCTTAAATTCAAATGCTAAGTTCCCACCTGAATATAATTCTTCAAGAGGATATTCAGCTGACATAATAAGTTTTACATTACGCTCATAAAATTCATCAACTAATGCGATAAAGCGGCGTGTACTATCATCACTTTCACGTCCCATTTGCTTAACGTTAGACATCAAGACTGTATGATATAACTGGCTTATTTCCATATAGTCACTTTGACTTCTTGCACTTTCACACAAGACTGAAAAGTCAAAATAAACAACACCATCAGAAACACATACAGTAGATAATTGACGATTGTTAATTTCAATATCTACATTTGACTTACCCGGCTCACAAGACAATTGGGTAAAATAAAGATGTAGATTCTCATTCGCTTGTTTATCAAGTGGATAATGAAAGATTTCAGCTTGCTCTAAAGTACGTAGTCGATAATCAACACCACTATCAACATTAACAATATCTGTGTGTTCATTAATCAATTTAATGGCGGGTAAAAAACGCTCTCTTTGTAAACCATTACGATAGAGTTCATTAGGAATAATATTTGAGGTCGCGACTAAAGTAACATTATGTAAAAACAATTCTTCAAATAATGAACCTAAAATCATAGCGTCTGTGATATCTGACACAAAAAACTCATCAAAACAGATAATTCGAGTCTCACTGGCAAATTTCTTAGCGATAATTTTTAATGGATCAGACTGCCCCGTTAACCCTTTAAGTTCTTGGTGTACACGGTGCATAAAGCGATGAAAGTGAACACGCATTTTATTTTCAAAGGGTAAACACTCATAAAAAGTATCAACTAAATATGTTTTACCTCGACCAACGCCTCCCCAAAAATATATTCCTTTAACAGGATTAGCCTCAGGCTTTTCATAAACTTTCTTCCAACGATTTAGTACTTTTTTAAATCCAGAAACTTCTACGGGTTTAATTTGTAATTCTTCGTATAAACGCTGCAAATGTTTAACTGCATTTTCTTGTGCGGCATCAAATACAAAATCATCTTTTTGAAGATCTTGTCTATATTTTTCTATTGGAGAAAGTTTAATCATGATTATTTGATCATTAATGGCTTGAAAGAAAGAAATTGCCAACATTTTTCTAATATGGGCAAGTTAAAGCTATAAATAAAAACGCTAGCAAGATATTATTGTAAACCATAACAGCGTTATGTTTAACATTGAATTATTCATTATTTATATTTCTATCTCTATTTAAGGTAATCTTATGACCGAAGTAACCGCATTAATTGTTTTCATTGTCGGCGCCATTGTTGGGTTTATTGCTAATCACTTTTTATCTTCTTCAAATCAAGAACAACGAAGATTAGCTAAACAAGCAAACCAAAGTGAAGCTGCATTAAACCAGTATAAACTGGATGTATCTGATCACCTTGAAAGCTCTGCAAAATTATTAGAACAAATGAATGCAACATGCCAAACAGCAATGAAACAAATGCAAGCAAGTACTCAGTTGTTAAAACATGCAACAACTAACGATGCTGATGCAATGCCTTTTTTCTCACAAGAAACTCAAGACCAATTAGCACAAACTGCTGAGTTAAGACATCCTAAAAGAACTGATAATAGTGATTCTGTTACAGAGGCGCCACTAGATTACTCTGGTGAAGCTAGTGGACTATTTGTTGATAGCAAACAAAAACAAGCTTAAGTATATAATCAAAAATAGCCATTCGAAATAAAGTGTTACAAATACCGGTAAGCCATTTACGAACTTAATTCATATACTCAAGTCTATCTATTTAACATTAACGTTTTAAGGATAATTACTCCATATGAAAAAGTCGTCTATTATTCCGCTTTCCGCTATTCTTGGTGCTGTTTTACTTTCTAGCTCATTCGTTGCACCAAACGCTCACGCATTTGCAATTTGGCCTTCAAGTGTTGAAGGCCAAACAATGCCAAGTCTTGCGCCAATGCTTGAAAAATCTACTCCCGCTGTTGTTAGTATCTCGGTCAAAGGCACTCATAAAGTAAAACAAAATATTCCTGAGATATTTCGTTTTTTTGGTCAACAAAATAGAAATCCAAATCAAACACAACAACGCCCTTTCCGCGGTTTAGGTTCAGGTGTCATTATTGATGCAAAAGAAGGTTACATTGTTACTAATAACCATGTTGTTGAGCAAGCAGATGAAATTACCATTACGCTAAAAGATGGTCGTCAAATAGAAGCAAAAAAACTTGGTTCAGATGCTGGTAGCGATATTGCGCTATTACAAATTGATGCAGATAATTTAACTGAAATTGTTATTTCTGACTCAGATAAGTTACGCGTTGGTGACTTTACAGTTGCAATTGGAAGTCCTTTTGGTCTGGGACAAACGGTCACTTCAGGTATCGTTAGTGCTTTGGGACGTAGTGGTTTAGATATTGAAAACTATGAAGACTTTATCCAAACCGATGCTGCTATTAATAGCGGTAACTCAGGTGGTGCTTTAGTAAACTTACGTGGTGAGCTTATTGGTATTAACACCGCTATTTTAGGCCCTAATGGCGGTAATGTTGGTATTGGCTTCGCGATTCCAAGTAATATGATGCATAACTTAGTTAAGCAAATTATTGAATTTGGCGAAGTTCATCGTGGCATACTGGGAGTTTCAGGTCGCAGTGTAAATAGTGAATTAGCAAAAGCGATGGAGCTAAAAACAAATAAAGGTGGCTTCATTGAACAAGTAATGCCTGATTCAGCAGCAGCTGAAGCAGGTATCAAACCTGGAGACGTTATCACTAAGGTTAATGGTAAATCGGTAAAAACATTTCACGAACTACGCGCAAAAATTAGCTCTATTGGCGCAGGAAAAAAAGTTGATTTAACAATAATTCGTAATGGAAAAGAAAAAGAATTAACCGTTAAATTAAAACAGTCAAAAGCAAGCAATGTGGCTGCCGCTAATATCCATCAAATGTTTGAAGGAGCAAAATTAGAAAACAATAATAACTCAGGCGTTATTATTAGTAATGTGGCTGATAACTCACCTGCACAACGGGTAGGCTTGAAGCAAGGTGACCTAATTACTGCTATCAATCGAACTCGCATCAATAATATTGCAGAATTGCGCAATTACCTAAAAGATAGAAAAGGTGTTTTTGCCCTTAACATTATTCGTGATAATTACTCACAATATTTAATGGTAAGGTAGTAGTGTAAGATCAAATAACTAACTGAGTTTTATGAAAATAATAGAGCTCAGTATCTGTTCAATAAACTCAATAACTGTCTCTTATACACATCTCCGAGCC
>CAJXUT010000107.1 GCA_913061365.1 uncultured Colwellia sp. | reverse complement strand
TTCCTCTACGTCTCGTGGGCTCGGAGATGTGTATAAGAGACAGAGATAACGTGGAAACAAAAACATTGCCTAAGAAATTAACGACAAATGATACCTACGCTGAATCAGCACAAGCGTTCATTAAAGACAAAAGAAAGGACTTCAAAAATAACGAAGCCTTTTTTAAGTTTATTTATGAGCGAGAGTCCGTAGGTAATGAAGCGCAAACACTAGCTAACCAAGTTAACCGTGGTAAATATTCAGCTGACTTTGTGGGCTTGATGATTGAAAAATTTAAGTTAGATGATGTTAGCCTTGGAGAGTTTTATAAAGGCAAAAAGTAACGTCTATTCCGATCCCATTTCAACATGCAGCTCAGCTTGCAACAGGTCATCGAAATACAGAAGTATTTTTCTATAAGCGATATCTTGAGCTTCAGGATAATTTTCACAGTTAGTAATATCTAACCAATTTTTGATGATAACGCGTGAGGGGAATATCGGGTTCATAATAAGATCCTTTTATATGAGTGAATCTTAAATGTAGTTGATGATTTTAATAAATTCAATTTGGATCGCCACAGGATCTACAAGCTGACCTTTTAATACCTTTTAATACGAATAGCTAAAATGACTATCTAGCATTTATAGGTATTTGAAAGCATTAGAAAATAGCCGAATGGGTTCAAGTCCCCCCATCCGCACCACTAAATAAAGTTAAGAGTTTTAATAAAACCGAAATAACCTGTATTAACAAGGTGTTTCGGTTTTTTTATGCCTGAAATATACGAAGATGAACTTGCTGTATTTTAAGTATTTAGCAATAAATAGAATAACGCTAGATAACTGGTCAAGGTATCGCCTGAAATTGATAGCAAACATTAACCTCTATCGCACTATGTAGGTACTATTACACTATATAATACGTGCTAGCATCAAACACTTAAGATAGCGTCATAGAGGCGCTTACGAGAATAATAGAGGGAGTTTATAGAAGCTGTAAGTTTAATATAAAATAAATAGCTTCACTTTTGTTTATTAGCCTATTTTTGATTTAACTTAGCTCAGTGGAGCAAGTAATGAATCTAAAATATCATCGGTTAAACTTAATTTACTATCACTCACTTCTTCCGATAATAATGCTTTGGCTAATTCAGATTTGTTCTGCTGTATTTTCTGAATTTTTTCTTCTATTGAATTTTCAATAATATATTTATAAACAAAAACAGGCTTGTCTTGCCCAATACGGTATGCTCTGTCTGTTGCTTGATTCTCAACCGCAGGATTCCACCATGGATCAAAGTGAATAACGGTATCTGCTGCTGTTAAATTTAAACCTACGCCACCAGCACGCAGACTGATTAAGAATACTGGTACTTTACCTTGCTGAAATTTATCGACTACTGTTTGCCTATCAGTGGTTGAGCCGGTTAATTTCACATATTCAATACCTGCATCTACTAACTCACTTTCAATTAAAGCAAGCATGCTAGTAAATTGTGAGAAAATTAATATTTTCCGTCCCTCATCAATTTGCTCTGGCAGTGTTTCCATTAAGTATTCTAGCTTAGCTGATTGTTCTACTTTTTTAGCGCCATCTAATGATAATAATTTAGGATGATTACAAACTTGTCTTAGTTTTAATAAGGCATCTAATACTTCTATTTGACTACGTTTTAAACCTTTGTCTGCAATGATATCTTTTAAGCGACTGTCCATTGCTAAACGAACTGATTCATACAACTCAGCTTGTTTACCTTCAATACGTAAGGTTTGAATTATTTCTGTTTTAGGTGGTAATTCTGTAGCAATTTTATCTTTGGTTCTGCGTAAGATGAAAGGCTTAATACGCTGATTTAATAATTGCTTGCGCTCTAATTCACCATGCTTTTCAATTGGAGTTCTAAAGAGTTTAGTAAACTGTCTTTGCCCACCTAAGAAACCCGGTAGTAAAAAATTGAACTGCGCCCAGAATTCACCTAAATGGTTTTCCATAGGTGTACCCGTTAAACATAACTTATGTTGTGCTTTAAGCATGAGAAATGCTTGGTATAGTTTAGTTTTTGTATTTTTTATATAGTGGGCTTCATCAAGTACTAAATAATAAAATTTTTGTTCGCGATAGAGCTCTAAATCTTTAGTGATTAATGCATAACTGGTAATAATAATATCAACTTGGTTTTCATCATCATTAATACAGCTAAAATTTTGATGGCGTTTACTACCATGTAGTACTTGATAAGAAAGATCTGGGGTGAATTTTTCTATCTCATTTGCCCAGTTAAAAATAACACTTGTAGGTGCAACAATTAATACGGGTTTATTTAATCGCCCTTGTTGTTTTTCAATTAATAAATGCGCTAAGGTTTGAATGGTTTTACCTAAACCCATATCATCAGCTAAAATACCATTTAATTGATACTCACGTAAAAACTGCAACCAATTCAACCCTTGTTGTTGATAAGTTCTTAACGTGGCATTTAAGCCCGATGGAACAGCAACTGTACTGACTTGTTGAAAGCCTTTGAGCTTACTAGCTAAATCCCTTAATTTATCTGTTCCTGTCGCGATTAATCCTTGGTCATCTAGCATTGATAATGTTTGATGGCTTTGAAAACGAGATAGCTCCATCGTGCCATCTTTATTTAAGGCATTGGGCATAAACAGTTCGATAAACTGTTTTAATATAGGTTGCACACTTTGATAGCGCAAAGCAATAAAATCACCATTATCTAAATCAACGTAAATAGGTGAGTTTGGTGAAATGAGCTGTTCTTTTTCACGATCAAGTAATGCTGATTTTGGTAATTGTTCAATCGCACCAAGTAAAATCGGAAATGCGGGCATTTTTTTCCCATCAATGGTTAAGTTCAAACCTAAAGAGAAAAAATCATGATCGTCGGTTTCAATAATTTCAGCATCAAAAACACTGTCAGTAGAGAGGGCATTAAAATAGAAATTATCAGAAAAGCTAATATGCCAGCCTTTATCTCTGAGTGATGGCAATTCGTGATGTAAAAAATGGTGCCAAGCATAACGACCCTGCATTAGCATTGAATATTTTGGATCTTTATCTTTAGCTAAATAATTTTCATTAGTAAAAGTGAAACGTTTCGCTTTAGGCTGAGTAACAAACTTTAATGCTGTTAGTTTATTAATTACCGTCTGTTCAAAAGTTAAATCTCTATAAAGTTTAATATCATCAGAGTTTTCCTCATCATTATTATCAACGGTAACCGTAACACGCTCGTTATGCGGGTTAACTAAATTGCCTTGATAAGAGAAATTAACACTAACATGGCCTGATTGTGGGTTTGATTCTGAAGGCGTTGAAAAATGTACATAAACCTCAGGTTTTGTTAATGATTGAGAGTATTTAGTTTTTGGTTTAGGTAAACGCTGAACTGCATCACCTAATGACATTGATAATTTATTTAAAACCCAAGGTAATTTGTCTTCTTCAAATATTGGTGAATTAAGTAAATCAGCTTCAAAATCACACCGTGTATTGGTATTAATTCTTCCAAAGCAATTGTGTTGTTCGTCGTAATAACAAAGAGGCTGGGCTTTGATAATACGAATACTTGTTGAAGGCTTTGCTAAAACAAGCTGTAAAGTATGCAAGTTATTATCTAGTGCTATCCACTGCCATTCGGCTTCTAATGGCTCACCTAATGTTATTGCTTCGTCTAAGGTATAGTTTTGACGCCAAAAACAGCGATTAGTGTTAACAATGCGCTCAAATAAATCAAAATACTTTATGGTATCGCCAAATTGATTAGTACGCATAAGTTCGGTAAGAACTGCCACGTCATCGTTATTTGCATAGGCACTATTAATTAATGAACTAATAGAATACTCATTACCAAGAGAGCTACTCCAACTACCGCATTTTTTTAATCGAGATGATTTGATCTCTAAAGTAAAAAAATCATCTTCGTTGTGGGTATCAGGTTTTAAGAAATATAATAATGACTTTTGTTGGGTATTAGGTGGATATCTACTAGGTTGAGCTTGAAAATTACTCAGCCATTTATCAACCATCTTTTCTGATGTGGCGATACTGTTTTTGTCAAAGTGTTGATCAATATAGAACTGTGCTAAGGCTGATGCATGCTTACAGTTTCGACCAACATAACAATCGCAATAACTAGAAATATCACCTTGCTTTGCATCAAACACTATTCGAGTTAAATAGGTTGATTGTTGAGAACGCTCACTTAATACCACGCCGCGAATTGTTTCACCGTCAAGTGCGCAGGTTTTAATGCCATTAGCATTAAAAATTCTTGTGCCTTTTTTCCATTCGTTTTTGGTAAAATGCTGTTCAAGTAACTCAGGTGTAAAGATATTTATAGCCATAATTTTTAATTAGTAAGAATTCAAATAGGTTGGCAAGCTAATAAGTTAAGTCGTTATTTAATATTCAAAAATGAAAATATAGGTAGAACGATAAATACTAATTATAGCAATATAGTTGTTAAGCTTTATTGCTCATTGCTGGTCAGTCATTATTTCGTTTGAATAGTACCATTGAGGGTTAAAAGCTTCAATGCAGCTTTAGTGCAAGTCAGGCTATTGTGCCTAAATTAATGGATTTAATGATGCTATCGAGCTTTAGTGTAATTAGAAAGCTAGTTAATTAACAAAGTTCAACGTAACATTAACAAAATAGGGTTAATGAATAGCTTGATTGCTAGCTGTTAAGTTAGCATTTAAGTAACAACTGAAAACCATTAAAATGATAAAACTAAGTTAAATGAGAGAAAGTACGTGATTTCGAAAAAAGTAAGAGAGTTATTTGTATCGCTGATGGAAGCAACAAATGATTCACCAGTTTCTTATGATATTGAAACGGAACAGTATAATGGTTTCTTCAATAGTGTGGTTCTAAATAAATATATAGAGCTTGGGGCAATTGAACTTGTTGAAAGTGAAACGGACACCACTGTAATTATACTTAACGGCAGAGATGATTTTTTAAGCTCGTTTGCTGCGGGTATTCGAGAAGCAAAAAATGGTAGCGATCAGGCATATGCTGATTACAATGCCAATCCATTTGCTTTTTCAATTGGCTATGAGCACTATCATCAACTATCTAAGAAAAAAAGTAAGCTTGATGGGTACATATGCCATGGTTTTGAACGAGAAGACACAGGCCTTATTCATCAGCAATAAAATACCTTTATGTAATGATAGTGTTCATTGTAACATCCCCAAAAAATAGCCCAATAATTTCAATGTATTAAATTACATTATTGCCTAATTTATTTAAGTTAAAGAGAACGCATGTTTACTAATATTTCCTTTCCTGCTGTTGATGAAATCATTGATTTGATGGCACGTTCATCTCAAGATGAAAGATCTTATAAAGTTGATTTAACCGTAGGCGTCTATAAAGATACCAATGACAATGTGCTGTTAATGAAAGCAGTAAAGCAAGCTGATCAACAGCTGGCAAATGCAGGACGAAATAAAGGCTATGTGGGCTCAAAAGGGGATCTTGAATATGTGCAATTGCTACAAGAACTGGTGTTTGCAAATCAAACGGTAAACGGTCATGTTCGAGGTGTTCAAACCGCAGGTGGAAGCGGTGGCTTACGTGTTATTTTAGATTTAATTAAGCTCGCAAACCCTAACGCAAAAATTTGGGTAAGTAATCCAACATATGCCAATCATATTCCAACAATTGAAGCAGCGGGCTTGGCGTATGAAGAGTATCCTTTCATTGATAATAAAACGATGATGCTTGATGAAATTGGCATGTTCGATACATTAGAAAGGTTAGGTAAAAATGACGTTGTATTATTGCATGGTTCTTGCCACAACCCTTCTGGATTACGTTTAACAGCAAAGCACTGGGAACGTATAGCACAACTGGCGAAATCAAGTAACTTTTTGCCTTTAATCGATACGGCCTATCAAGGATTTGCAGACGGCTTAAATGAAGATGCTATGGGTTTACTAATAATGGCAAATACGGTTGAACGCCTAGCATTATGCGTAAGTTGTTCAAAAAATTTTGGAGTATACAGTGATAGAGTTGGCGCTGCTTATATTTTAAGTCCAACGGAAGATGAAGCAAATAAGGCTCAATCTCAATTGGCAATTATGAGTAAGGCAACTTATTGGGTGCCGCCATCTAACGGTGCTGAAATTGTAAAAACTATTTTGAAAACACCAGAATTGAGAAAAATATGGTCAGATGAATTGACACAAATAAATGCCAAGATTAAAGGTATTAGAACAAAACTTTGCGCTGCATTTCGCCAAGCTTCAGGTAATAATTATTTTGATTATATTTTATCTCAAGAAGGCATGTTTGCAATGTTACCGGCAACTGAAACGCAAATGGAAATGCTTAGGAGTAAGTATGCTGTATATGGACTGAATAACGGACGAATTAATCTTGCGTCAATTCCAGAACAGAATATTGATTATCTTGTAGAAAGTGTCTTAGCTGTTATACGAACGGATAAATAACAAATAAGCTAAATTGAATGAGACTGTATTTCTTAATATTTTGTCGATAAACCTTGCTGCCTCGGGAAATATAGTGATAATCGTGCAAGGTTTTATTTCTGAGTTTATAAAGTGCATTTATTAGAAACAACATGTTTAGGTAAGCCATTGCGTTTAGAAGGTTCAATGGCAGGGTGGCAGCAACTATTTTGGGATGGCCAATGTGTTTCTCAAATCGATGCTAATGTCGACAGTGAAAAATTTACACATCAGTTTTCCTTACAAAGCGAGCAGGGGGAATTACACATTGAACTTAAGGGTTCGTTGCAATGGCAGCCCTTTGATTTGCAATTTCAACTGTTGGTTAATAATGAGCTGCAACATGAAAACACTCTCAATGAAAAAGATATAGAACAGCGTCAAGTTATCCAAGGTGAAAAACAACCGATAAAGTTTAGTTTTGTTGGGCTAGCAGGCCTTGGTTTGAAATTACTAAAAAGTGCTAAGGTGATAAAGGTGTTGTTTGCTGCGGGAAGTTTAGCGGCTTATAGTTGGTTATTCTCTATTGAGTTTGCCATCGCACTGGTGCTTTGTTTAGTCTTTCATGAATATGGTCATATCAAAGCCATGAAATATTTTGGCTTAAAAACAAAAGGTATATATCTTATCCCTTTTGTAGGTGGCTTAGCCCTTAGCGACGATAAAATTAATACGCGTTGGCAAGATGTTGTTATTTCTATAATGGGGCCATTTTTTGGCTTGATATTATCTATTGTTGCTTTGATTGGTTATTGGCTTACCGATATAGAGCTACTCGCTGGTTTAGCTGTTTTCAATGCTTTACTTAATTTATTCAATTTATTACCCATATTGCCCTTAGATGGCGGCCACATACTTAAAAGTATTGCTTTTTCTATCAATTCTAAAGTAGGGCTAGTGGCCTGTGTTTTAGGCGCTGTTTTTGGGGTTTTTATTAGTTATTACTTTGGCTTAGCACTACTTGGATTTTTACTTGCAATTGGTAGTGTTGAAATATTATTTGAGTATAAGCGCCGACATCTAAGTGAACTTTTACCACTTAATCGATATGCGCAAGTTGTTTCAGCGTTATGGTATGTGATTTCTGTCAGTGGATTAAGTGCCATTATCTGGTTTGTTGGCCAAGCTGATAATGGCGCTTTGTCTTTACCGCTTAAAATCTTGAATAGTTAAAGAGAGATAATTCGTGAGGTAGTGTTAAGAGAAAAAGCAAAGCGATTACTTGTTTATAAACGCTTTGCTGTTATCACATACCTCTCATTTTTATCAGTGCCACTACCACTGCCTAAAGCTTCAAATGGATAACAGGTGATTAACACTAAAGGGGAGTCTTCTGCCAACATGGGCAGTTTACCTGTTGAAGCATCGACGATATCGATAGCCTCAACTTGATACAGCTGATTTTGACCATATTTATCAGCGAGTGAAATAATATCGTTCATCAATACCTCGTTTAAAAAAGAAAAGTGACTATCGCGATGTCCAGCAACAACAAAAGGTTGGGTGCCACTTGCTTGATTAAACGGAGCAATAGCCCCTGCTGAAAAAGCTAAGGTAGTAGGGTCTCCGCCATTAAGCACAACCACTTTTTTGTTCAACCTTTCAAAAGAAATTTTAGCGATGGGATAAGTATCAGCCCAAGGCCAAGGTTTAATTTTTTGTTGAGAAATGGTTGTTTGATGCCAGCTATAACTGATTAACTGCTCAGAAAGCCAGCCCTTGATTGGCAACCAGCTAGCATGAAGACAAAGTGAACTGCCAATAATTAGCAATGATATGTTAATGATTTTTTTCATGGCTATTCTCTGCTTTTTATATACCGAGTAGTTAGCTCAACCACATTAATCACTTTTACTAATAACAATAGTGCTATGCCGATGATAAATTGTAATTGCCAACCAATAGATGTTTGAGGCATAGCAACCAGTAAACTTTGATGGGTTTGCATAGCACTATTTTTTGCTTTTGCATTGTCTGCTCTTTTACGTGCAGACAAGTTGTTTTTTGCTAACAAAGGGGCTAGCTCATGCTGTTTTTCTATAGCAATGAAGCTAGTATAAGGTGACATTATTTGATGAGTGAGTGATGTTGCAATAACTTGATTTCTTACTTGTTCTTTGTTCGCACCTATCACAAGGCTGTCGAGTAAATCTTCAATTTTTCTGCGTGCCCAAAGTAATGAGATCCCTTTTGATTCTTGATGGTTGTTGATAATTAGCTGTTTGTAAAAAGAGTCAGATACGGTTTCACCTGTTAATTGAACGCTATTGATAGGAACTTGAGATTTAAGTGCAATTTGCAGTGGCTCACCAAAGTATAAATCAGGGATCCTTTTTGGGTAAAACTCCCCTTGCTGATGAGTTTGGTTATCTAGTATTACCTTAATATTAGTGAGTGCTGGTTGACTGATTTTATTCATAAAGTTAGTCATTTTTTGCTGAACTTCATTATGCTTCTGAATGAAAACATAACTACCGCGACCAAATTGAGCAGCCTTCTTCATAAAATATCCATTAGGGGCAGCACCTATACCTACGGTGTATAAACGAAAATCTCCTTGAGCACTGTTAATCAACTGCATTAGTTCAAACTCATTGGCAACAGCGCCATCGGTAACAAAGACTATTTGGCGAATTGCTTTTTTTGATTGCTTGGCAGCTCGTTTCATCATCAGGGCATTACTTAACGGTCTATACATTTCAGTACCACCATCAGCACTAAGGTTATCAATAAAATTCTGTGCTTTATTGAGTGTTTTTTCTGAGGCCATCTGCGTTATTGGGAACAGCAGTTCACTTTCATTATCGAAAGCAATAATATTGAAGCTGTCTTTATCATTAAGTTGTAATAGAGCAAGTTGCAAGCTTGCTTTTGCTTGCTCCATAGAGCCACCTTGCATCGAACCGGAAGTATCAATGATAAAGATGATATCTCTTGCTAGTATTTGTGCAGCTTCAGCCTTAGGTGGGAATATAGTTAATAAAGTATAATGCTCACCTGATACTTCTTGAGTAAAACTACTTATTTGAGGGTGTTCATTCGCAATTAATTGCCAAGTTAAAACAAAGCTTTTATCAGAGATAACATGGGCTTTATTGAGAGTAATAAAGTAGGCGTTTTGCTCGCTATTTAATGAGCGCGAATGAATTTTATGACTATTGCTGATAATTGACGTAATTGGAACACCAGAGTTTAAAGTAATATTTATGGATGATTGACTTTTAGCTATAGCTTGCAGACCAGTGCTTGGAAAGTCAGCGGTGGTTATGCTAACTGGTTTAGGTAATTGATTAAGTGATTGTTTATATGAACGGTTATATAAATTATCGTTAGAAGGCTTAATTGATTGTTTTGATGAAGATACTGCTGATTGCGGGTGATATTTTTCTGTCATTGCTAGGGGAAGTCTTAAATTAAATTTATCTGCTGAGAAAGTGATTGGTATGACAAGTTTTAAGGTAACAATAACGCTTGATTGTGCAGGAATATTAGCGATTTTATTGCTAAATAAATTTGGACGTTTTTGCTCTACTAAACTTGCTTTTTTTCCTTGTTTTTTTGCCTGTTGATAAAGCTTTTTGGCTATTTTTTTCTCCTTGATTTCACCCATTATTTCTCTATCACCAATTTTAACTTTCAATTGCTTTACGGCAGAATTTTCAGGTAAAGGAAACTGATACTTACCCTCTAACGCTATGGAGTAAGGATTAATAAATGTTTGCTTTATTTCTGCATAAGCCACTAAACCATTTATTTCAATGTTGGCTTGTATATCAACAGGGAAGGTTGCACTACTGACCACGGTTGGATGCTTAAATTGCAATTGGGGACCATGGATAAGTGGGTTTTCATTGTTAATATTTTCTAAATGCGCTTGCTTACTTTGTGCAAAGGGAATTAAAACAAACGAAAGCACAATAATGATTAATAACACGAGTGAAAATTTTAACCACTTATAACGACGCTTTTTACGCTGTAGTTGGCAATAATATGAGTTTTGATAATCAATAAGTTGGCGGTTTTTTTTAGCAATGAACATAGCTTGCTCTTGTCTTTAAGTAATAGAGACTATTTAAGCAAAGCAATAAGTGGTTGTTGTGTCAGTACTGAGGCAAAGTACTGACAAAATATGGCGAAAAAGTGGCAAGCACTTTTGAAATTTTAAAGTAGCTGCGTGAATAGCTACTTTATTACATTGTTAATATTGTCCAATTTCCTTATTTTTCCATGCAGTTATTAGATAAGATGAAATTGAGTCAGTGCTACTTAATCTATATTGATACGCTTTATTGTGCGTTTCAGCAGCACCTTTTGTTGTATTACTTGTATTTTCTTCACTATAGAATTCAGCTAATTGGGCTCGAGAAAACCACTGACAATCATCTAAATCATCTTGACTAATATCAATTGTGGTTGAAGTGGCAACAGCAGTAAAACCAAGCATAACAGAGGCTGGAAATGGCCAAGGCTGAGATGTTATATATTGAGGGTTTTCAACGACAACAGCGGTTTCTTCTAAAACTTCTCTAATAACGGCTTCTTCTAGAGATTCTCCTGGGTCAACAAAACCCGCTAATGTTGAATACATTCCTGTTCTCCATTTGGCTTGGCGCCCTAATAAACAGCGAGCGATACCATCGGGAAACATATGTTCTACTAACATAATGACCGCAGGGTCTGTGCGTGGAAATGACATATTACGACATTCTGTACATCGTCTTGCGTGCCCGGCTTCAACAAGCGTGGTTACATTACCGCACTTACCACAATGTTGGTGTGTGTTATGCCAGTAAACTAATGCTTTTGCTAATGCCTGAATAGCAGCATCTAACCCTGTTAAATTAGGTGTAACTTCGCGAAGATTTTGCCATTGACCAAAAGAAAGTAATTGCTCTTGAGTTGAAAAGCGCAGTTTTTGAAAGTCTACTGCAAACAATGATCTTGTGCTTGCGGGCTCTACCGCTTCAATTCTTTCATCAATACATCCTTTACCTAAATAAATACAACTATTGATAGATAAGCAATCAAGTTGTGATTTAGTTAAATAAACAGGGGTAAGTATATTTTCATGAGGAAAAAGACTCATGCCGTCATTAATAACACAAAAAAGTGTCTGATGATGGTTGAATTCTGACATTAACCATCGTTTGTTTTTACGTTGATTACTACAGCGATCAAGCGACATATTCGCGTAGGTTAAACTCATGCGTTTTCCTTTTTTATCTGATTAGCCCATTGTGATGACCATTCCCCCAATGGAGAAATAATTGCAAATAGCTCTTCTCCCGATATTGTTAATTGATAACCATTAGTTGTTGAATCAACGAGATGTAAGGTTTTCAATTCTTTTAAACGAGTGTTCAATAAGCTAGGAGATATTTGTTCACAACGCTGTTGTAATTCTCTAAAGGTGGCACTTCCTTGGTGCAGTTGCCAAATAATACCTAAAGACCATGTACGACCTAATAAATCCAGTAGTGCCATGATAGGTTTACCTGTTTTAGAGCCTCTTACTTGTTCGCCCGGCATTGGAATAGACATAAACCCTCCTTAACAATGAATAAAGAATGCTACAATATTAGTAGCGATATTGCTAGTTATTAGTATGGAAGCAGGACAGGTGGTAATTTTTAAAAAGGTTTATACAAAATAGACATAATTTTTGATTTGGTCTGACGATATTTGAAAGTCTGCTTAATTATTATCACTAAAAGGGGATGAATTCTTTTCATGTTGACACTGCCAACAAATATCAAATGATGCGTCATTTTTTTCTTGGCATTGCTGGCAATACCAATCGTAGTTTTCACTTTGTTTTAAGGTTTGCGCTAAAATCAACTCCGCCTTATCTTCATCGGCATCACTAATTATCCATAATTCTACCCATGTATCTATTGGCGCTAAAACACCAGAAGCGCCAGAAGCAAATTCATTTTTTAATATCGTATCTATATTGTCTGTCTCTTATACACATCTGACGCTGCCGAC
>CAJXUT010000106.1 GCA_913061365.1 uncultured Colwellia sp. | reverse complement strand
CGAGATTCCTCTACGTCTCGTGGGCTCGGAGATGTGTATAAGAGACAGGTACTGAATATTGCGGCAGAATTTTAACCGTTTTCTTCTGTCAGGTAAACATAAATTTATCTTTAAATAGTTTTATTTTCATTGTATAGATTAAAATAAATACCCTAATTAAAATTTATCAATATATACTATCGCTCAAACGCATTTTAGTTAATTGAACATACCTTTTTATGGTCACACAGAACATTCTACAAGTCAGTGAGTTAACCAAAAAAGTCCGCTTTATTCTAGAAAGTGAGCTCAATACTGTTTGGTTGACAGGTGAAATATCAAATTTTGTTGGCGCAGGCTCTGGTCATTGGTATTTATCACTTAAAGATAGTAAATCTCAAGTTCGTTGCGCCATGTTTAAAGGCAATAACCGTCGAGTTAGGTTACAACCACGAAACGGCCAACAAGTTTTAGTTCGTGCAAAAGTATCCTTGTATGAACCACGAGGTGATTTTCAACTGATTATTGAGCAAATGGAAGATGCAGGTGAAGGATTACTTCGTCAACAATATGAGCAGTTAAAAAATAAGCTCAATGTGCTTGGCATATTTTCTCAAACACATAAAAAACCAATCCCTGAACACATACAACGAGTAGGTATAATTACATCACCTACGGGCGCTGCGGTGAAAGATATTTTATCGGTATTGAAGCGTCGTAACCCTAATATCAATGCCATTATTTATCCTGCATTAGTGCAAGGAGAATATGCAAGTAATGATATTTGTTTGGCTATTGCCCAAGCTAATATTAGGCAAGAGTGTGATGTACTTATTGTTGGTCGAGGTGGCGGTTCGTTAGAAGATCTTTGGTCATTTAATGAAGAGTCTGTTGTACAAGCTATTTATAATAGTCATTTACCCATTATTAGCGCAGTTGGCCATGAAGTAGATACAACCTTAAGTGATTATGTCGCCGATTTGCGCGCTGCCACACCATCTGCTGCTGCAGAATTAGTGGCGAGTGATAGTAGTAAAACTCTCGAAAAAATATCAATTTTAAAACAAAGACTAACTTATGCTGTCTCTCGTCATATTACTGTTTTACAGCAGCAACAAAGTCATATACAACATAGGTTAAGGCAAGTACATCCTGAGCAACAAGTGTTGGTACAACAACAAAAATGTGATGAGTTGAGCCTGCGTTTAAGCAATGCGATGCAAAAGTTTATGGTGCAGTCAGCACAACAGCCTGAGCAGCTACAACAAAGGTTAAGTCAATTATCTCCTACAAAGGTAATCAGTAAGCATCAAAGTGAAGTAAAACAACAAGAGCATAGGTTAATCCATGCAATGCAAAATAATTTACAGCGTAAGCGTGAGTCTTTTGTGAGTTTAATAGAGCAGATACAGTTGGTAAGTCCATTAGCGACCATTGCTCGAGGTTACAGTATTACACGTACTAATAAAAAAGTGGTTAACTCAATTACACAAGTGACAGTAGATAATGAGATTACGGTACAGGTTACAGATGGAGAAATTCAAGCTAAAGTAGTCCAAATAGAACCCACTTAACGTTTCGATTTTTTAACCAGCGCTACACTTGCAAAGAAATAGTATTTAATAGTAATTGGCTAATTTGTTTATCACTTTCGGTATTAAACTTAATACCGAAAGATAGCCCTTCCGTTTGCTGTTTTAAATTACAAACCGCACCACTAAGTTTAATATTACTGCCACCTTGCTTATCTTCAATAATAATTTCAATGACTTTCTTTTCGGATAGAACAAGCTTTTCACCATTTTCAATAACTAGCTGACAACCATTAATCGATAAGTTAGTAATTATTGTTTGCCAATAGTTTTGATCAATCTTAATTTTGGCTTCGATATTAGTATCTATACGTATTGATGAACGTAAGTGCTGTATGCCTACTTTACGAGGAAAATCTAAAACGATAATGCGTGAGGGCATTTGTATGGTTTGTTTAATGCTGCTAACAAAAGCTAGTACTGCGCCTTCATGACCTTCAATCAAGCCCCGTACAGTAACCCCCATTCCTTGCGTTATGTGCTGAGCAAAGTTACCAAGCTTATTTAAATCAGGAAACTGAATGAGGATATATTTATTCGGTAAATAACCGATAAAAGTTGTTCTAAATTTACCTCGCTGTCCAGCAGGAGTAATAATTTCAATAGTAACAATGGAACCCGCATGTAACAAAGATACATTACGGTTTAAACGAGCGGTACTTTCAATATCAACTGCTTTATTAGCCATAGATACTCGATTAAGTTATACGGGTTATTATTTGATTAATAATTCACATTATCCAAACCATAAGATAAATACAATAAATATATTTTTACTTATTATCTTTATTATAGCCTTGGGTTGCTCTCGCCATTTTCTTTTGCTCGGTAAAAGTTAACTTTTTCTTACCTGCAAATGGGTTTGAGGTTTCTCTAAACTCTATACGTATAGGAGTACCCATTATTTTTAATGATTTTCTATAATAATTCATTAAATAGCGTTTATACGAGCTAGGCAGCTTTTTAGCTAAGTTACCGTGAATAACGATAATTGGTGGGTTATAGCCACCAGCATGAGCATATTTAAGCTTAATTCGACGACCTTGATGCATTGGTGGTTGATGATCAAATACCGCCATATCAAGTATTTTTGTTACCATAGCGGTAGAAATACGCTTAGTTGCGCTGATAAATGCTTCTTCTACCGACTCATATAAATGACCTACACCTGTTCCATGCAATGCCGAGATAAAGTGGATTTTAGCAAAATCAATAAAGCCTAAACGCCTGTCTAATTCTGTTTTGATTCTATCTTTAACATGATCATCTAAACCGTCCCATTTATTCACTGCTAGCACTAATGAGCGACCCGACTCCAAGATAAAGCCTAATAGACTCAAATCTTGATCGGTAATGCCTTCTCGTGCATCAATGATTAATAAACAAACGTTAGCATCTTCTATAGCGCGCAATGTTTTAATTACAGAAAACTTTTCTACTACATCAGTAACATTCTTACGACGACGAATACCTGCAGTATCAATTAAGGTGTAGTTACGGCCATTATGTTCCATCGGAATATACACACTGTCACGTGTAGTACCGGGCATATCATAAACAACAACACGTTCTTCACCTAATATACGGTTTGTAAGCGTTGACTTACCAACGTTAGGCTTACCAATAATAGCAAGCTTAATTGTATCGTTTTCGTTCGGTGCTTCTTCTACTTGTTTTGCTAGTTCAGCTTCTGATAATTCAATGTCATAGTCGCCATCAAACTCATCATTTGGCGCATCAGTATTGTCATCATCAGCTTTAGGCTGACCTAGTGCTTCAATATGCGGTGTCAAAGCTAACGTTAATAATTGAGTTACCCCACGACCATGAGCTGCGGCAATTTGGTGTACTTCTTCACCTAAACTTAAAGCATAAAACTCTGCTACGGCAGAATCGGCATCAATACCATCAACTTTGTTAGCAACTAAAAATACTTTTTTATTCTGTTTACGTAAATAATCAGCGATACCGTAATCTGCAGACGTTAGTCCATCTCGAGCATCAACTAAAAACAAAACGGCATCTGCTTCTTCCACAGCCATCAAAGACTGCTCTGCCATTAATGTATCTATGCCTTCTTCATCCCCTTGAATACCACCAGTATCAATAACAATAAATGGATGTTCTTCAACCTCAGCTTTGCCGTATTGGCGATCTCGGGTTAAACCCGGGTAATCGGCAACTAAGGCGTTTCTAGAGCGGGTTAAGCGATTGAATAATGTTGATTTACCAACATTTGGGCGGCCAACTAGGGCAACAACAGGAAGCATGAAAACCTCAATGTGTAATAAATAGCATAATATCCCTTTTTCAGTTAAGTGGGACAGAGCTATTTATAATATAAAAACAAGCAACGGCTCCAATACAAAATGCATAGGAGCCGTATATAATTTTAGTCTAAAAACTAATTAAAAGTAACTAAAGCTACTTTTCAAGCATAACTATTCTGGTATTTTAATAGCCTGTAAATCACCATCTCGTGATTGGCTATATAAAACATTATCAACTACTGTTGGTGTTGCATGAATACCGCTGCTATCAACTTCATGTCGCGCAACAATTTCACCACTGTCTTGATCTAACCAGTGTAAATAACCTTCAAAGTCACCAACAACAACATAGTTATCAATAACCGCAGGGCCAGTAACACCACGGTTAGTAAGTGCTAAATTAGTCCAGCGTTCAGTACCATTGATTCTATCAATCGCATAAACATGACCACGTAAATTTGTTAAGAAAATAGTATTACGATATATTGAAATTTGACGATACGATGAGTATTGACGCTTCCAAAGTACCCTGCCACTTTTCAATTCTATTGCCGCTAAGTTTCCTCGTGAAGAAATAGCGTAAACTTTATCGCCAAAAACAATAGGGGCTGAATCAACATCAACCACTCGTTCCAGTTCAGTTGAGCCATCAGGTTCGCCAATTTCAGTTGACCAGCCTTCTTGCCCTTTATTTAATAAATAAACATTTATGCTGCCTTTACCTGTACCAATAAGAACACCACCTGATGCGATTACCGGCTGGCTAATACCACGTAATGTTAATGCTGGAACATCTTGTTCAACTTTCCATAACTCATCACCATTATCAGCGTTAAAAGCTTTCATGATGCCAGAAGCAGTGTTAACAACCACTACACCTGAATCAACGGCAGGTGAAGCAATGATTTCACCTTTAATATCAGCTTGCCAAATAAGCTCACCAGAATCTGCAGCTAGTGCGAAAACTTTACCGCTTTCGCTACCAATAAAGATTTTATTTAAACCGGCAACGGGGCCACCCGAGAGTAGCGCTGAAATTCGACTATCCCAAAAACCACGTTCGTTATCAACATCACTCAAATCAACATGCCAATGTTGCTTGCCTGATTCAGCATCAAAAGCAATCACATCACCTGCTCGGCTAGCACTATAAACAGTGCCATTAGCAACGATAGGAGCAAGACGAGAAAAGTAGTCTCCGCTGCCATCGCCCACACTTTTATCCCATATAACTTTGGGGTCAAATTGTTGATTAATTTCGCTAAGTTCAGCAACTATTTTGCTTTCATCTTCTTCATCAGTTGATGAGCAACTAAATAACGCACTAGATAATAAAATCGCTGCGAATATATTTTTATAATTTGTTAAAAAACGATGACTAGTTTTTTTATTAAATAATACCATTGAGCAACCTTATTTACTTAGCAGCAGGAACTGTAGATGTTAAATTTACAGCTGTAGCTAAATCATCTAATTTCATTTGCAAACTTGGGCTACCTGTAAGGCCATCAGATGCAACAGCAACTTGATAAGCATTACGTGCTAATTCTTTTTTACCTTGCAATAAGTAGATGTCTCCTTTGATTTCTTCAACAGAGGCAGTAAATGATTCAGGTAACGGTTTAGCTAATGTAGTAAATGCTTGTTCGTATTGCTCAAGCTGAATTTGCACTCGTGCTAAACGCAAGCTAGCAATGCCTTTTATACCATCAGTTGGCGAGCTAGCTATAGCTGCTTTCAATTGCGTTTCTGCAACAGTCCAGTTTTGCGATCCTGCTGCTTCTTTTGCTAAGGCTAATGCAGTAAGTGATGCATAACTCGTTGTTGGATTTTCTTTAATAAATTTAGCTGCATTTTCACTGAAAGCTTTTTGGTCTGTAACACTACTTTCAATCAGTGTTTGATAACTACTTGAAATTGCTAATTCATCAGCAAGCTTATTATCTTTATAGTAGTTAAAACCAATAAAACCTGCGAAACCTAAAACAATACCAGCAATAATCATATTGCCATTTTCTTGCCAGTAACCTTTAATCGCTTCTACTTGTTGTTCTTCTGTTTGATAAATATCCACTTCTTCACCTTCGATTAAACGTCTTAAATTAATGTCGTTAATAAACTTGGAATATTCTCAAATGCCAAGCTTTGTTGTTCTTGTTGACCACGTAAATATTTAACCATAACTTGTTGCTCAGCAATCTCGTTATCACCTAATATTAACGCAATTTGTGCACCTGATTTATCAGCGCGCTTTAATTGTTTTTTCATGTTGCCGCCACCACAGTGGCATTGCAAACGAATATCAGGTACTTGATCTCGCCATTGCTCAGCAAGTGCATTGGCAGAAATTTGTGCATCGTCACCTAAAATTACTACATATGCATCAACTTGTGGGCGTACATTACTCACTTTATCTAACTCAGTTAGCATCAAGACTAAACGCTCAATGCCCAAAGCAAAGCCAAAAGCTGGTGTTGCTTTTCCACCAAGCTGTTCAACTAATCCGTCGTATCGTCCACCTGCACACACTGTACCTTGCGCGCCTAAACTATCGGTAACCCACTCAAAAACAGTGCGGTTATAATAGTCTAAACCACGTACTAAACGATCATTAAGTACATACTTAATGCCTGCTGCATCTAACCTTGCACACAAACCAGAAAAATGCTCTTGCGTTTCTTCACCAAAATAATCTGATAATTTTGGTGCATCTTTCAGCGCTTCTTGCACTTGCGGGTTTTTACTATCTAACACTCTCAGTGGGTTAGTATGCATACGGCGTTTAGAATCATCATCTAACAATTCTTCACGTTCTGTTAAATAAACAACCAATGCATCACGATAATTAGCACGTTCTTCATTGCTACCTAACGAGTTCAACTCTAGTGTGACAAATTCATTGATGCCAAGTTCCCGCCATAAGCGAGAAGTTAGTAAAATAATTTCAGCATCTATGTCTGGTGTCGCGATTCCAAAGGCTTCCAAGCCAAATTGATGAAATTGACGATAACGACCTTTTTGTGGTCTTTCGTGGCGAAACATCGGTCCCATGTACCAAAGGCGTTGCTCTTGGTTATATAAAAGTCCGTGTTGATTACCTGCGCGTACACAGCTTGCTGTTCCTTCTGGACGTAATGTTAGACTGTCACCATTACGATCATCAAAAGTATACATTTCTTTTTCAACGATATCGGTTACTTCACCAATAGAGCGCTTGAATAGTGCTGTTGATTCAACGATTGGCATGCGTATTTCCGCAAAACCATAATTACTTGCCACACGGCGAAGTACTGACTCAACCATTTGCCATATATTGGTTTCACCTGGTAAACAGTCGTTCATACCGCGAATTGCTTGTAGCGCCTTATTTTTAGCCACTGATTTATTTCTCTCTGTTGTACTTTACTATGTGATAATTTACGCAGCGCGCATTATAGCGAATAACGTCCCATACTTAAACGGGAGAATAGTTATGCTACAAATAACATCTAAAATGATTAATCTACGGATTTAATATCAATTTGATTTTTTTCGTTTAAACGCTCGTCCATTGCATGTGCTTTCGCACGAATACGTTGTTCAAGCTGATCAACTAAGTTTGTATTATCAAAACGCTCTTTTTGACGTAAACCATCAAGATAATAGCCACTTTTTTTATTACCGCCCGTTAAACCTAAGTCAGATACCATGGCTTCACCAGGACCATTAACAATACAACCAATAATAGATACATCCATTGGTGTCATAATGTCTTCAATACGCTCTTCAAGTGCATTTACGGTGGCGACTACATCAAACTCTTGACGAGAACAGCTAGGACAGGCAATTAAGTTAATACCGCGACTTCTCAGCTTTAATGATTTTAAAATATCAAAGCCTACTTTAATTTCTTCTACTGGATCAGCTGCTAATGAAATACGTAAAGTATCACCAATGCCTTGTGCTAATAGTAATCCTAAACCAACAGATGATTTCACTGAGCCAGCACGTAAACCACCTGCTTCGGTGATACCTAAATGCAGTGGATTATCAATTTGTTTAGCTAATAGTTTGTATGACTCTACTGCCAAAAATACATCAGAAGCTTTAACGCTTACTTTAAATTGATCAAAGTTCAATCGATCAAGAATATCAACATGGCGCATAGCTGATTCAAATAATGCTTCAGGTGTTGGCTCTGTATATTTTTCTTGAATATCTTTTTCTAACGAGCCACCGTTTACACCGATGCGAATGGGAATGTTCTTATCGCGAGCACATTCAACTACGCTACGAATTCTATTTTCATTCCCAATATTACCGGGATTAATACGTAAGCAATCCACGCCATATTCAGCCACTTTTAGGGCGATGCGATAATCAAAATGAATATCAGCTACGAGAGGAACATTAACTTGCTGCTTTATTTCACGAAATGCTTCAGCGGCATCCATAGTAGGCACACTTACACGTACAATATCAGCGCCAACAGCTTCTAATGATTTTATTTGCGCTACAGTTGCTAGAACATCAGTAGTTAATGTATTGGTCATTGACTGCACTGTAATGGGTGCATCACCACCAACAGGCACATTACCCACCATGATTTGACGGGATTTACGACGAATTATAGGAGATTCTTTAAACATAATTTATTCTTTATATTACTTTAAATAGATAATTTAAGGCGCAACTAATGGCAAGGTAAATTTGGCAATATTACCAGCACTAAAAGATGACATATCAACTTGTTTACCGTTAAAAACGATTGTTGCTAATTCAGGTTTACCTAAGGTTACTTTCAAAGGCGTTTTACCTGTGACTGTCATCACATAATCTGACTTTTTGACGCCCCACGCTATACGTTCACCTGTAGCATCATAAATATTTACCCAACAATCACCTAAAAAAGTAAATACAACCGTGCTAAGTTCTGGTGCTAATTCAAGAACCTCTTCAGCTTCTGATTCAATGATACTTTCAATTACTGTGCTTGGGGTTTCTTCAACAGTAGCTTTCTCAAGCTCTTTTTTTTCTTTAATCACTGTTTCAGTGATAGAGTCCAACGAAGTTTCTATCGTTTTTTCTGACGCTGCTACTTCTGGAGCTTCAGCCTCAGACGGTACATTCACTATAGCATCATTACTATTACTACTTGATTGCTCTTGCTCTGTTACGACAGTTTGTTCAGCTTGTTTAAAGAAATTAACGGGTAATTTAGGCTCTTGTAGCCACCATACCACCATCAAACCAAATAATAGTGCCGCAATAAGGTAGCTAAACCACATTAACCGGCTATGTTCAGCTTGTTTCTCAGTTAAGTTTGAAAAACTTTGCATCTCAGATCGTTGCACTTCAGCAACGCTAAGCATGTCATACGCACTAAGTACTTCATCAGCATCAACACCAACCAACTTAGCATAGCTACGTAAATAGCCGCGGTTGAAAGTTGCAGGTAATAGAGGGTCAAATATATCTTGCTCTATCTCATTAATTAAATTTGTTCTAAAATTTAATCTGCTGCTTACGTCTTCTATACTTAATGATAATTTTTTTCGTGCCTCACTCAACATTAAGCCGGGGCCAACTACTTCTATATTTTCACAAAGCTCATCAATTTGCTCTGTATTATCAGTAGCTAAAACTTCTTTATTCATTTATTCAATCACCGCTTTAGGGTCTGTTAAGTATAATTTATCGTTAATACGAATTTTTTGTTTACTGGTAAGGTTATTCCAACGACGTAGCGCCTTTATTTTAATATTGTATTTAATAGAAATACTATACAAAGTATCACCAGTGGCTACTTTATGAATATCTGGTGTTTTCTTTATTTCAGGCGCTTGCTCTTTTTGTATTAAAGACGTTTGCTTTGTAACTTTACTTTCTTTTATAACTTTCTTAGCAACTATTTGCTTTTTAGTTACTTTGCTATCTTCAGCTTCCCGTTTTTTCTCAACTGAGGTTACAGTAGTACCCGTTGTTTCAGAGCGCTGTTTTTCTGGATCTATATTTTCTACCTTTGGTGTCATTAACACCACAACACGCTTTTTCTTACTACTTTTATCTTCTACAGGTTCTAAGGAAATCGTCGATTTTGATGCTGTAATAACTTCCTTAACGTCATCGGTAACCTTTTGCTCTACTACGTCGGTTTTAACGATATTAGGTTTGCTTTGCGCATTGCTTGATAATAGTTTTTTTGGTGATAATTTCACCACACGCTTTTTTGAGTTAGTTTCTGCTTTAGCTGTTTTCGTTAATTGATATCGTTTTGCTAAAGAATCTGCTTCAATCAATTCGAGTTCATTTAACAAGTATTGTTGTGACTCCCATGACTGTGGATACATTTTAACAAGCATGGCAGCATAATTTTTAGCCGTTCGGCGCTGACCGAGTTTCCAATAGACTTTAAAGGCTAAAGCTAACGACTCTGGAGTAAAGCGTCTAGTTACTTTTTCAAAACGTTGCTCATAAAATTTAGCTTTTTCAAATTCACCTAAAGCATATTGTAAACGAACCATTTGAAATAACGTGGATGAATTACCTGGGCTATGCATTATCGCTTTATGCAAATACATTTCTGCTTTTACAAAGTTATCTTTCTTCAAAAAGCACGAGGCTAAGTTTTCATAGCTTTTAGCAACTAATACATAGCTAGGTACCGCAATAGCTTTTAGTAATTGCTTTTCTGCTGCTTCGGTTTGCCCTTGACGACACAAATATACGCCATAATTATTTAAAGTATCAGCATCATCACTTTTTATCGATAACGCTTCTTCAAATGAGGATACCGCTAACTCATTTTCACCAACGGTTTCATAGTAGTGTGCAAATGCCGTATATACCTGCACCATTTTGGGAGAGAATTTTTTAGCTTTTTCTAAATTCTGTTTGGCTTGCGCCATATTGCCCATTCTCAAATAGCCTAAGCCAAGAGAAATTCGCGTAGCGGCCATATCGTCTCGATTGGCTTGATTCTTCACCACTGGCGTATCATTATTTGCAAATTCTTGCGTAACACAAGCTGATAAGGCAACTGATAATATCGCAACAATAAGTGATGAAGTTTGTTTTTTAGTCAAAGGTTATCCCTAATATGTCAACCATGATTTAATACTACTACGCTACACTTTCAAATGATAATGTGATTAGACTATCTTTACTGATATTTCATCAGCTTTCATCTGTTTTTTATCTACTTGTGATTCTTTTTGCGTTTGGCTACGTTTAGTTCGATCTAAAACATCACCCGCTAATTGGCCACATGCAGCATCAATATCTTCACCACGTGGACGACGTGTGATAACAGTCAAGCCATAGCTTTGTAATACTTTATCAAAGCGATCAATACGTGAATTGCTTGGACGTTTATAAGGAGAACCCGGATAAGGGTTAAACGGAATCAAGTTAATTTTACTTGGTAAGTCTTTTAACACATGGGCTAACGCATGTGCTTGATCTGTTGAATCATTAACACGATCTAACATTACGTATTCAATTGTCGCTTGTTTATTCGCTTTAGAACCGTCAATGTAACGACCGGCTGCGGTAATAAACTCTTCTAATGGATACTTTTTATTTATCGGTACCAATTCATCACGTAATTTATTATCTGGCGCATGAACAGAAATAGCTAATGCACAGTCAATTTTAGCTTTTAACATATCAAGCGCAGGCACAACACCCGAAGTGCTCACGGTAACTCGACGTTTTGATAAGCCGTAGCCCAAATCGTTTAGCATAGTATCAAGGGCTGGAATTAAGTTTTTCATGTTGAGTAATGGCTCGCCCATTCCCATCATTACAATATTGGTAATAGGTCTTTTACCTGTAATACGGGTAGCGCCAATATCATTAGCCACTCTCCATACTTGACCAATAATTTCTGACATAGACAAATTACGGTTAAAACCTTGTTGAGCCGTTGCACAAAAAGTACATTCAAGGGCACAACCTACCTGTGATGATACACACAAGGTTGCTCGATCATTTTCAGGGATCCAAACCGTTTCAACTTCTTGGCCACCTTCTAAAACTAAGGCGTATTTAATCGTGCCATCTTCAGACACTTGTTTTTCAGAGATTTCTGGCGCTTTAATCTCACAATTGCGTTGTAGTTTTTCCCTAAGTTTTCTATTGATATTAGTCATTTGCTCAAAATCACTATAACCAAAGTGATAGATCCATTTCATAATTTGATCGGCTCTAAAAGGTTTTTCGCCAATAGAGGCAAAATACTCTCGTAGTCCTTGGTGATCAAAATTTAATAGATTAATTTTGCTGCTTTGTTTAGCAACTTCTTTGGCATTTTCGATGACGATTGCGTCGCTCATACAACAAGTTCTCAACACTGATAGGGAAAGATAAAACAAGGTCGCGAATTGTACGCTTTTCAGGCGCATTTCGCAATTTTATGCTTAAGCATAAAAGACAAAAAAGGATTTTACTGATGACTCAGCAAAATCCTTTTCAATTAATTCTTAGTTTAATCAAAGCAAATCAAATAAATTCTAGATGACTTCACAAAACGTATGATTATACGTGGGTAAAGCCAACAACAAAGTTATTAACGTTGCAAAGAATAAAATGAATTAACGAGTACGTGGACAAATTTCTTCGTCTGCGAAGAAGTATGCAATTTCAC
>CAJXUT010000105.1 GCA_913061365.1 uncultured Colwellia sp. | reverse complement strand
TCCTCTTCGTCGGCAGCGTCAGATGTGTATAAGAGACAGAAATAAACCAAATCCCTTATTTTGATAATCGCTTTAGAATAGACGCCGAGCTAGATGAAATAACCTTGTTGTTTTATCGCAAACGGGGAAGTTTGCCAATAATTTTAGTACGTCCTGACGGAAGTAAACTAAGAGTTAGTAGTTTTGATACAAAGAAAGTGCAATGGCATGATGACAGCACATTTGACTTGATTAAAATTAAAAAACCTATGCCTGGGCCATGGCAAGCCATTGGTAATATTTTACCTGAAAGCCAAATTATGGTGGTGTCTGACATTCGAATAGAAGTACCGCCTTTACCTGAGATTGTCTTATCAGGTGAAACTTTAAAAGTAGTTGGTAAACTCTTTAATGGTGATACGCCTATTAATACGCCTCATTTTCGTGATGTAGTGAGACTGGATGTTCACTTTTACAGTACTAACAATGCATTATATGAAAACTTTGGTGCAGACGCATTGAAATTAACCTCATTTAGAGATGATGGCTATGATCTGGATGAATATGCTGCAGATGGACTATTTACGGGTGAATTTCGCTTAGATTTTGCCGCAGGTGAATGGCAACCTGTTTTCTTGATTAAACTCCCTATGGCTAGTCGTGAACTTCGACAAAAGCCGATAGTACTGCATAAAACACCAATCGATATCGTTGTTGATACCTCTGATAGTAAAAGTAACCCACATAACATGACGTTATCAATCAACCCCACATATGTCGATGTTAATAGTTTGGTTTTTCAAGGCAAGATTACATTTCCGAATAAGCAAACTGAACCATTTTCTATTATGGATGATCAACAAGGAAATAGCCGAGAAAAAGAGATTGAAAATACTGAACCAGGTATTTATCGAATTAATATTAATGCGTTTGGTAAAACCCTATCAGGTCGAGAATTTCGGTTAGTGGTGCCTGAGTTTAGCTTTAACGTTAAACCAGATGAAAATGAATTACTGGTAACGACCGTTGATGAAAATGGAGTTGAACAAACCGTTGTTATTGATAAAGAACAAAAGCGATTGGCAGATATAGAAGCAGCGCTAGCACAAGAAAAAATTGAACAACAAATTGAAGAAGAAAAAAAGCAACAAGCTATTATTATGATAGCGGTTGGTAATACAGTAATCATACTGGTTGCTTTAGTGGCATTTTTTGTTATTCGTAAAATGAAAGCTAAGAAAAAAGAGAAAGAAGAGCAAAAATAGATGACAAGTTAAAGTCATATAATAAGCTTAACTTCGTATTGAGTAGGTGATTTTATTAAAAGCGGCTTGAGCAAATGTTGCCTCTTTTAAAAAACTAAAGAAACGGATGTTATTTTTGCGGTCAGTTATAATGTCTACATCATTTATTAATTAAACTAGGATATATAATGAAAAAAATAGTTACCCTTATATTAGCAATTTTTGTGCTTACCGCTTGTGCTCCAAAAATAGGAAGTGAAGAGTGGTGCTCTGATATGAAAGAGAAGGCTAAAGGCGATTGGACAGCAACTGAAGCGAAAGATTTTGCTAAGCACTGTATCTTTTAATAAAGATAGTCTCATGACTTTACTTTAGTTGTATGGAAAGTTTAATTCTAGCTGTCATAAGGCAGCTATTTTTACCGTTCTATTTATTTTGAAGTAGTTGAGTGTGTTGGACTATTTAAGGCCATAGAGCTACGGTTTGCGATGAAAATGAATAGTGTATATCTGAGGATAATTAACTTTTGAAAAGCTATTTATATTGATATCAAAATCAATTGAGCTTGAATGTTTTCGAATGATTTTTAAATGGTACGGGTCAAGAGACTTGAACTCTCACATCTTGCGATACCGGAACCTAAATCCGGCGCGTCTACCAATTCCGCCAAACCCGCATTACATTCAAAATTTTAAAGAGTTTTGAACTCTTTTTACTAAGATTAAAATCAAAGTAAAAATGGTGGCTACACCGGGACTCGAACCTGGGACCCCATCATTATGAGTGATGTGCTCTAACCAACTGAGCTATGTAGCCTTACCAACCTGCTCTGTAGCAAGTGCGGCGTATTATGCTAATCTACTTGCCATTCGTCAACCGTTTTTTTATAAATAAATGCACTTTTTGTTTGTTTGCCTATTGTCTGCTCAATTTGATGCTTTCCCACACTACTTTTTAAATTTTAATGATAAATTTATTAGATTATGTGGCGATGAGGTTATTCTACTCCCTTCATATATTCGCTCGTTATGGGTAGTGAATAATTAATAATTAATGAAATTAAACCTTTAATAGTTAAAATTATAAAAATAGAAGCAGACAAAGAGCATATTCGAATTGATTTTTTTATACGTGATGCAATTTAGTCGTTGTAGGGTAGTTAAGTTGCTAAAAAACATACTGCTATTATTAAAGTTTTTTATTTTAGATAAAGTAGTGCGCTTAAATAGTTTGAGTCTTTAAGTCAAATGAAGCATTAAAATGCGAGAGAAAATCAATACAAGGTGTTTTTTGAAGGGGCTAATAGAAGTTATGATTAAATACTGCTTAATCACACTAAAATGGATATATTCAAAATAAGATGCTTAATTGCTCGTGTAGAGTGATTACAAGCTATATAAGTGATTTGTGAGGGAGAAATAAAAAACGCATCTAAGAAGATGCGTTTATGTAGAACGTTTAAAAGTAAGGGAAGCTTATACGTTAAAGCGGAAGTGAATTACATCACCATCTTTTACTTTATAGTCTTTACCTTCTAAACGCCATTTACCGGCTTCTTTAGCACCTGATTCACCGTTGAATTCAATAAAGTCATCAAAAGCGATAACTTCAGCGCGAATAAAGCCTTTTTCAAAGTCAGTATGAATTACACCAGCAGCTTGCGGAGCAGTAGCATTTTGTTTAACTGTCCAAGCTCGTACTTCTTTAACACCAGCGGTAAAATAAGTTTGTAAGTTTAATAAGCCATATCCAGAGTTGATCACACGATTAAGGCCTGGTTCTTCTAAGCCCATTTCAGCCATAAACTCATCTCTGTCTTCTTCATCCATTTCAGACAGTTCACCTTCAATTTCAGCACATACTGCAACAACAACAGCACCTTCTTTTTCGGCGATGGCATGAACAATATCAAGGTAAGGGTTATTTTCAAAACCGTCATCGTTCACATTTGCAATATACATGGTTGGTTTAATGGTAAGAAAGTTCAGATAAGCAATTGCAGCTTTCTCTTCTTTAGTTAATTCTAAAGAACGTACCATGTTGCCGTCTTCAACATGTTTTAATATTCTTTCAAGAATAGGCATTTCAAACTTAGCATCTTTATCGCCACCTTTAGCACGCTTAGTTTGACGTTGAATAGCTCGTTCAGCGGTATCCATATCAGATAATGCTAATTCTGTATTAATTACATCAATATCATCTGCGGGATCAATTTTATTCGCAACATGAATAATATTGTCATTTTCAAAACAACGAACTACATGACCAATGGCATCTGTTTCTCGAATATTGGCTAGAAACTTATTACCAAGGCCTTCACCTTTTGAAGCACCAGCAACTAAGCCAGCAATATCAACAAATTCCATTGTTGTAGCTAAAACACGCTCAGGCTTAACAATCGCTGTTAATTGGTCTAAGCGAGGATCAGGTACAGGAACTACACCCGTATTTGGTTCAATAGTACAGAAAGGGAAGTTGGCTGCTTCAATACCTGCTTTAGTAAGTGCGTTGAATAAGGTTGACTTACCTACGTTGGGTAAACCAACGATGCCACATTTAAATCCCATAATATTTACCTGTATTTGTTAATTTTAAAATTGCGAATGCGTGCTATTGGATGGTATCCAACAGATTATTTATTTTTGCAGCGTTACAGTACTACATACCTTTGAAAGCATGTAAGCGTTGTTGTGCAGCTTTTAACCCATCAACTTGCCAAATATCAAAACAGCGAGCGGCTTCATCAATGGCTTGTTCAATTAATGATTGTTCATTTTGTGGAGCTTTACCTAGCACATGACCAGTCACTTTATCTCGATGTCCGGGATGTCCTATGCCGATACGTAATCGGTAAAAGTCTCTATTATTCGCCATGCGAGCAATGATATCTTTTAAACCATTATGCCCACCGTGACCGCCACCTAGTTTTATTTTTATTGAACCTGGAAGCATATCTAACTCATCATGAGCAATTAAAATATTGTCAACATTGATACGGAAAAAGTTAGCTAAAGGCGCTACTGCTTGACCACTACGATTCATAAAGGTTGTTGGAATTAATAGATGAACAAGTTCATTGCCTATTAGTCCTTTACCATAAAGACCAGAGTATTTTTTTTCGGGGCGAAGGGATATATTATTGCGTCGTGCTAGTTCTTCAACAAACCAAACACCGGCATTGTGACGAGTTTTAGTATATTCGGGGCCAGGATTACCTAGCCCCGCAATTAGTTTAATTTTCATCTTAAATAAGTGTAATTAAACTATTCTTCAGCTGCTGCTTCTTCAGTGGCTTCTTCACTGTCGTCATCATTGCTGCCTTTAGGAGCATTAGCGGTAACAACGGCTTGGTCATGGCTTTCGCCTTTAGCTAGTTCATCAGAAGTAACGCCTGTAGGCAATACAACATCTGATAAATGTACTGTTTGACCAACTTCTAAATCAGCTAAGTCTACTTCGATAAACTCAGGTAAATCTTTTGGTAAACAAGTAACAGCAATTTCTGTTACGTGATGAGCAATAGTTGCACCAGCTTTTGTAATGTTTTCTTCGTTGATGAAGTGAACAGGAACATTAGCGTGTAAAGCATGTTTTGCATCAATACGCATGAAATCCATGTGCATTACTACTTGTTTGTACGGGTGACGTTGCATGTCTTTGATTAAACATTCAACTGGCTTACCAGCGATGTTTAATGTTAAAACGTGTGAGTAGAAAGCTTCTTCTTGTTGAGCACGGAAAACATTTTTGTGTTCTAAAGTTAAAGATACTGGCTCTTGGCCTTCACCGTAAAGGATAGCAGGAACTTTATTCGCGTGACGTAGGCGGCGGCTCGCACCTTTCCCTAAATCTGTACGTACTTCTGCTTCCAAAGTAAATAAATCAGTCATGATATATACTCTTATATAAATAAATTAAATTAAATCTTGTTTTTTGCGACCAAAAACAAGGATATACCTTGGTTTATATTATCAGCCCGCTAATTAAAGAGGCTCATTAGATAAAAAAGGCGCGGCATAGTAACATTAGCGCTAGTTTAAAGCTATTAATTATTTACTGACTTTGATAAAAAACAAGCAATAAAAAAGCCGGTATTAACGAGTTAATACCGGCTTTAAACTATTTACTAGTGAGGTAATCACTAGTAAAAGAATTAATGATCAAACATTGCTGAAATTGATTCTTCGTTACATACGCGACGAATTGCTTCACTAAGCATGCCACTTAGTGTTAATTGGCGTACCATATTAAGCTTTTTGATTGCAGGCGATAGTGGGATAGAATCCGTTACTACTACTTCATCAATTACTGAATTTTTAAGGTTTTCAGCAGCATTACCCGATAGTACTGGGTGAGTAGCATAAGCAATAACACGTTTTGCGCCATGCTTTTTCAGTGCTTCAGCAGCTTTAGCTAATGTACCGCCAGTATCAATCATGTCATCAACGATAATACAATCACGGCCTTCTACATCACCAATAATATGCATAACTTGCGCAACATTGGCTTGAGGGCGACGTTTATCAATAATGGCTAAATCAGCATCATTTAATAACTTAGCTACAGCACGAGCACGTACAACACCACCAATATCAGGTGATACTACAACAGGATTATCTAACTCACGGTTTTGCATATCTTCTAATAAGATAGGCGTACCGAAAGCATTATCAACTGGAACGTCGAAGAATCCTTGAATTTGTTCAGCGTGTAAATCAACCGTTAATACACGGTCAACACCAACACTAGATAAGAAATCAGCAACTACCTTTGCTGTAATTGGTACACGAGCACTACGTACACGTCTGTCTTGGCGAGCATAACCAAAGTAAGGAATAACGGCAGTAATTCTACCTGCTGATGCACGACGGAATGCGTCGATCATCACAATTAGTTCCATTAGGTTATCATTAGTTGGCGCACAAGTTGATTGAACTATAAAAACATCGCTACCGCGAACATTCTCATGAATTTCAAAACTTATTTCACCATCACTAAAACTGCCAATTTTGGCTTCGCCTAAAGTAATATATAAGCGATTTGCAATTTGTTTGGCCAGTTCAGGGGTGGCATTACCCGCAAAAATCTTCATGTCAGGCACAGTCAGTTCCTCAGAAACTTTTGACATTAAAATATACTCTTCATTTATTGTTGTGTTAATAAATACCGAGCTGTATATAGCTAAAGCTAACGCTATTGAAAATGGCTAATTTCAGCAAATGTAGTTTAATTTTCTTGTTTATTTAAGTCTTCAATAACAGGTAACAGCGACGACTTATTTAATCCTTTAGCGATAAATGAACTTACCCCTTGGGGAAGTATTGCTTGAAGATCATATGCCGCTTGTTTACAGGAAAAACATGAAAATATACATGCCCCGGTTCCAGTCATTCTAGACGGCGCATATTCTACCAACCAAGCAAGCAAGTTGGCAACCTTATCGTAATTTTTTATTACCATTGTTTGGCAATCATTGTGATATTTACCGTTATTTTGAGTGTAATCTGTAATTATGTCACCAAATTGAGTGGGGGTATTAAAGTCAGAATGAGTTAATTTGGCTGTGTTTCTAGGAAGATCTGGTGAAGTGAATACACTTGCTGTTGAAATACTACTCTCAGGTTTACTCACTAAATACCAACACTCCTCTGGTTGAGCAGGAGATAACTTTTCTCCAACGCCTTGTGCAAAGGCTGCAAAACCATGAATGAATATTGGAACATCAGCACCTAAGCTTAAACCTAATTCTGATAATTGCTTTGCAGAGAAGTTGCATTGCCAAAGCGCATTGAGGGCTACAAGCACTGTTGCTGCGTTTGAAGAACCGCCACCTAAACCGCCACCCATAGGTAATATTTTATTGATTGATATATTAGCACCTAACAGTGGATTATCATGATGCTTGGTTTGTTGTATTTTTTCTTGTAATAGCTTAGCAGCCTTTACAATGAGATTGTCTTCATTGCTAACACCTTCAATAGGAGTCAGCAATGTAATGTCTGAATTTTTAGTTAATGTTATTTCAATAGTGTCACTATGATCAATAAACTGAAAAAGAGTCTCTAATTCGTGATAGCCATCTTCACGTTGTCCAACCACGTGAAGAAACAAGTTGAGCTTAGCTGGAGCAGGAAATGTAAATGATTTATTTAAGTATTTATTCATTATTATCTTTTATAGAGTAAATTAATTTGTTAAAGACCATTCTTTTACGGCTACTTTAATGAGTAAACCATCTTTTATTATAGAAAATTGCGTTGCCATATTTATGTCATCAAAAACTTTATAATTTTTATAATTTATTTGCCATTGAGTGTTATCAAATACACTACTTAAACTTATAGGTAATTGAGTGTCAGGAGATATCTTAACTTGATCTGATGGTTGATAAGGAAGTCCTTTTAACCAGAAGCTCAAAGCTTTTGTTGGTAAAGTGAGTCCAGTAAGAGAGTTTATTAAATGTTCTAGGTTATTGGCGCGATACTCTTTGCCGTTAACCTTAATTAAATGCTCACCATTTTTTGATGATAAGTGCAGTACATTAATACCCAAGTAACTAGTTAGATTAAGCGTTTGAGTTTGTTTATCTTTATTTTCCTGCCACGAAATAGTTACGCTCTCTCGCTTGCCTTTTTTATCTTTAATTTGTTCTATAAAGGCTATTTTACCACGAAGGTGCCATTGGTTAATTTGAGATAATTGAGCAGCCCTTTGTTCTGCGTTTTGTTGAATGATTAATATCGGAGAGTCATTATTCGATTTTGTTGAACAACCAGAGAGAAAAATACTTGAGAGTATAAAAAGTAGAAAAAAATAAAATAAGTGCTTAGGCATTTAAAGAGTACTTAAGGTGTAAAAGTTCAGATATTTGAACATAGCAAAGATATCAATTCAATACACTAGTTATGGTTCAGGGCTTTAAATTAACTTAAGTATTTTGTAAAATATGTAATTAAGCTTGAAAAACCTTACTCTTTTTAGTGATTTTTATCACAGATCATGGTTTACGCTGTAATCCTGAGTAATAATAGGATTGTTAGCGTATACTATAAATGTTGGTTTGAATTGAAGCTAATTTTTAATTGTTTTTATAAATAGGTTTATTACATTGTCCATTGTTGCTGTAGGAATTAACCATAAAACTGCCCCTGTTGCGGTCAGAGAGAAAATATCCTTTAATTCGGATAAGTTGTCGAGTGCCTTACAAGAAATGTTATCAGCAGTTCAATGTCGTGAAGTTGCTATTTTATCTACCTGTAATCGTACAGAGCTTTATCTTATTCAAGATGGTGATATAAAAGTAACACAAGAACGTTTAGTACAATGGTTAGAAAGTTACCATAATGTTCCTGCTTCTATTTTGATGCCAAGCTTGTATTGGCACCAAGATCAACAAGCTGTAAATCATATGATGCGTGTTGCTTGTGGTTTAGACTCTTTAGTTTTAGGCGAGCCGCAAATTTTAGGGCAAATGAAACAAGCCTATAGCCAAGCGAAAGCCGCAGGTTCTATGGCATTAATCATGGACCGTTTATTTCAAAGGACTTTTGGTGTTGCCAAACAAGTGCGTACTGACACAGAAATTGGTGCCAGTGCTGTATCTGTTGCTTTTGCCAGTGTTAACTTAGCTAAACATATTTTTGCTAGCCTTGATAAAGTGAAAGTATTATTGGTTGGCGCAGGTGAAACTATTGAACTTGTTGCTAAGCATTTATATGAAAATAAAGTCGGTAAAATTACGGTGGCTAACCGTACAATTGATCGCGCTGAAAAAATGGCAAAACAGATTGGCGCTGATGTTATTACTTTGGCGCAAATCCCTGAACACATAAGCCAAGCAGATATTGTTATCAGTTCAACAGGTTCAACATTACCTATTATTGGTAAAGGTATGGTTGAAAAAGCGCTAAGCAAACGTCGTCACCAGCCAATTTTTATGGTTGATTTAGCTGTTCCTCGTGATATTGAAGAACAAGTTGGTGATTTAGAAGATGTGTTTTTATACACCGTTGATGACTTACAAAGTATTATCGCGCAAAATTTGGATAATCGTCGGAAAGCTGCAGTTGAAGCGGAAAGTATTGTTAATGATCAATCAGACAACTTTATGTCGTGGTTGCGAGGTTTAAATACTCAAGATACCGTGGTTAACTATCGAAAACAGTGTTTACGAGAACGCGATTTATTACTTGAAAAAGCTTTACTACAATTAAAAAGTGGTAAAAACTCAGAGGCCATTATTGGTGAATTGGCAACTAAGTTAACAAATAAGTTTATGCATGCGCCAACCAGTGCGTTGCAATCAGCTGCTCAAGGCGGCGAGTTAGATAAATTAATTTATCTTCGTGATATTTTTAATATTGATGACAAAAAATAATGACTATTCATGTGATGCTCTAAACTGGTAACTTATCCAAAATTAGTAGCATCCATACGAATATTAGCAAACACACAATCCCCATTTACATCCACCTTAATTCATTTAAGATATTTTTCCCTCATTACGTCATCTCTTAATTTACTGTGTTAGAATAGAGTCAATTTAGTTTTCTCTCATTTAATGCAAAGAATATTTCAATGAAATCGTCCGTTTACCAAAAACTTGAAGTGCTTGTTGAGCGCTTTGAAGAAGTTCAAGCCTTATTATCAGATCCTGAAACTATAAGTAACCAAGATAAATTCCGTGCTTTATCTCAAGAATTTAAACGCTTAGATGAAGTAACCTCAGTATTCAATAAGTATAAAAGTGCGGAAGATGATTTTGCTACCGCAGAATTGATGCTTAAAGATGATGATCCTGATATGCGTGAAATGGCACAGGAAGAATACAAAGATGCTAAAAAAGCTGTTGCTGATTTAGCCGATGAATTACAAATTTTATTATTACCTCGCGATCCTAACGATGATAATAACTGCTTTGTAGAAATACGTGCAGGCGCTGGTGGCGATGAAGCTGCTATTTTTGCAGGTGATTTATTTAGAATGTATAGCCGTTATGCGGAAAAACAAGGTTGGAAGATTGAAGTGATGAATTCCAACGAGAGTGAGCAGGGTGGTTACAAGGAAATGATCCTCAAGATTAATGGCGAGGGTGTTTTCGGCTTTATGAAGTTTGAATCAGGTGGTCATCGTGTTCAGCGTGTACCGCAAACTGAATCACAAGGCCGAGTTCATACATCAGCTTGTACCGTTGTTGTCATGCCTGAAATTCCCGAAGCTGATGCCATTGAAATTAATAAGGCTGATTTAAAAGTTGATACTTTCCGTGCATCAGGCGCTGGTGGTCAGCATGTTAACAAAACAGATTCAGCTATTCGTATTACGCATATTCCAAGTGGTGTGGTGGTTGAATGTCAGGATCAGCGTTCTCAACATAAAAACCGTGCACAAGCGATGTCAGTTCTACAAGCTAGATTACAACAGGCAGAAGATGAAAAACGTCGTGGTGAAGAAGAATCATCACGCCGTAACTTAGTTGCTAGTGGTGATCGTTCTGAGCGAATTCGTACTTATAACTTCCCACAAGGGCGCATGAGTGATCACCGTATCAACCTGACTTTATATCGCTTAAATGAAATAATGGAAGGTAGTTTACAGCTGATCATGGAACCTATTATGCAAGAAAATCAAGCTGATTTGTTAGCTGAGCTAGCTGAACAGAATTAATTAGGTTGCAAAAGATTGAATAATAACTTTACGTGCTTGCGTTTGGTTGGTGATAACTCTATCGCCAACCTTACTTTTCAGGGACATCAATTACTTGCTAAAACTTCTGATAGCGCCAAGCTTGATGTTGAAATTCTGTTAAGTTTCGTGCTGAAAAAAGAGCGTAGTTATTTACTTACCTGGCCAGAAAACAAACTGAGTGATGAACAATTACTGGAGTTTATATCGTTATTATCACGTAGGGCTGAAGGTGAGCCAATTGCTTATCTAGTTGGTGTTAAAGAGTTTTGGTCATTGCCTTTCGCTGTTTCTAAATCAACATTAATTCCTCGCCCAGATACTGAAACCTTAATAGAGCTTATTCTTGATCTTCATGCTGATGATAAAGTTTTAACTTGTTTAGATTTAGGTACAGGTACTGGTGCAATAGCGTTAGCGTTAGCTAGTGAAAAACCATTATGGCAGATTGATGCATTAGACTTTAACACTGAGGCGGTAAGCCTTGCTCAACATAATGCCAATAATCTTAGCTTAACACAGGTAAGTATTTATCAAAGTGATTGGTTTGATAGCGTTGATGAAAATAAAAAATTTGATCTCATTGTTTCTAACCCCCCTTATATTGATGACAACGATGTGAATTTAACACAAGGTGATGTTCGTTTTGAGCCTAAATCAGCCCTTGTTGCTTCTGAACAAGGTTTAGCCGATATAAAGCACATTGCCAATAAAGCACGATTTTTTCTAAATGCTAATGGTCAATTGTTTTTTGAACATGGTTTTGAACAAGGACTAGAAGTGCGTAATATACTAACAAGTTTAGGTTATAAACATGCACAAACTGTGCGTGACTTAAATGGACATGAACGTGTTACATGGGCTATTTACTGAGAACTTTAATCCCACAATAATTTATAAAACAGGAATTCTTTAATGTTTAAACACCTTCACATGACACTAGCGGTAATAAGTATCACTTTGTTTACGTTACGCTTTGTATGGACTTTAGCTAATTCATCGAAACTACAAGCAAAATGGATAAAAATAACTCCACATATTATCGATACATTACTGTTAACCTTGGGTGTAGTAATGGCGGTTCAATACTCAATAAATCCAATAGAACAATTGTGGTTGGGTGAAAAATTACTTGCTGTAGTAGCTTATATTTTTACAGGATATTTCACTTTAAAACTTGCTCGTAATAAGCCAATGCAGCTTATTGGTTATTTAGGTGCAATGGGCTGGGTTATGCTAATTGTACGTTTAGCTATGACACGCGAACCGCTTTTCTTTGTCTAATTATTTAAGAAATATTATATAAACTGTTATGAATACATTGTTATTAGCTGAATTAAAATCAGAAGAAAAAGATTTATTAGAAACCTTGGTAATGCTTGAGGAGTATATTTTTCAAGATGCGGTTCAACAACCGCTAAAAGAGGTTAATAAATCAGACCAATCACTAGATTCTTTAGAAAGTATCATTGAACAATGCAAAGCCGTTATAGCAGAAGTTGAGTCTCCTCTAGAGCTGTCTCTTATACACATCTCCGAGCCCACGAGACGTAGAGGAATCTCGT
>CAJXUT010000104.1 GCA_913061365.1 uncultured Colwellia sp. | reverse complement strand
GAGATCTACACTATCCTCTTCGTCGGCAGCGTCAGATGTGTATAAGAGACAGATTGAAGGCTCATTCGAAGCGAAAGGCAAGAAATTTGCTATTGTTGTATCACGTTTTAATCACTTTATTGTTGATAGTTTATTAGACGGCGCTGTTGATGCTTTGAAACGTCATGGTAGTGTTGCTGATGATGATATTACGATCGTTCGTGTTCCTGGTGCTTATGAGTTACCTTTAGTAGCAAAAAAGGTTGCAGCTAAGGGTGATTATGATGCAATTATCGCTATAGGTGCTGTAATTAGAGGCGGAACACCTCATTTTGATTTTGTTGCAGGTGAATGTAATAAAGGTTTAGCACAAGTTTGTTTAGAATCAGAAATTCCAGTTTCTTTTGGTGTAATTACTACTGATTCAATAGAACAAGCAATTGAACGTGCTGGAACTAAAGCCGGTAACAAAGGTGCTGAAGCAGCGCTTGGTGCTTTAGAAATGGTTAACGTTTTAGCTCAACTGTAGGATATATATTGTGAAACCTTCACCTAGAAGAAAAGCACGTGAACTCGCATTTCAAGCGGTATTTTCATGGGAAATGAGCCAAAATTCAGTTAACAATATCGAAGTTAACTTTATAGCGGATAATAGCAAACGTCGATTCGATATAGAATATTTTCAGCAATTACTTCGTGGTGTTACAAGCAATGTAAATGAAATAGATCTTGCGATTTCTCCTCATGTCGATCGTCCTTTGGATGATATTGATCATGTTGAAAAAGCTATTTTACGTGTTGCTGTTTTTGAACTGAGCGATTGTAAGGATGTTCCTTACCGTGTAGTTATTAATGAAGCGATTGAGTTAGCTAAGTCGTTTGCTGCAGATGATAGCCATAAGTTTGTTAATGGTGTATTGGATAAAGCAGTAAAATTAATCCGCCCAGAAGAATAAGATTAGCATAATAGTAGTATATGAAAGAATTTGAGCTGATAAAGCACTTCTTTACTAAGCAAGGTGTCGAACGAAAAGATGTCTTACTTAGTATCGGTGATGACTGTGCCGTTGTTGCGAGTACTGAAAATCAAGATATTGTGGTGACTACTGATACATTAGTTGCCGGTGTTCACTTCCCACATGAGACAACTCCTAGAGCTATAGGGCATAAAGCTGTCGCTGTTAATTTATCCGATATTGCAGCGATGGGAGCTAAGCCTAGTTGGCTATCGCTTGCCATAACTTTACCTGAAGTAGATGAGAAATGGCTATCTGAGTTTAGCGTAGGTGTGTTTGATTTATGTGAATACTATAATGTTCAACTTATTGGTGGTGACACCACACAAGGACCATTAAGCATTACTATAACAGCACAGGGCTTAACTCCTGAGGGCAAGTATCTATCTCGCTCAGGAGCCAAAACCGGAGATTGGCTTTATGTCACGGGCAACTTAGGTGATGCAGCATTAGCTTTGCGACATTATAAGAAGCAGATAAATGTTAAAACTGAGTATGTTGATCAAATCCAAGCAAAGTTAGACTATCCTAAGCCTCGAGTATTAGCTGGTCAAACTTTACGTGAGTATGCTACTGCTGCTATTGATCTTTCTGATGGGTTACTCGCTGATCTTGGCCATATCTGTAATGCCTCTAATGTAGGTGCCAATATAGTACTTGATGCTGTACCATTATCAGAAATTATGAAGGCGACTTTATCATCTCAAGATGCAGTTAATCTTGCTTTGAGTGGAGGGGACGATTATGAATTGTTATTTACAGTCTCTGAAGATAATAAAGTGGGAATGGAAACGGCTATGTCTAGTGCAGGGACTCCTGTTACTTGTATTGGACAAATCAACACATCGAAAGTTATTTCAACGACTTTGAATAATAAAGCGGTCCCAATTAATAGTGTTAGTTTTGAGCATTTTTCTTCAAATTAATAGTTAAATACTGTAAATCATAACTTATGAAACAAACTGAAAATAAAGTTGCTTTTGATTTAACACAGCCTGTGCAATTTTTAGCCTTAGGTTTTGGTAGTGGATTAGCGCCAAAAGCACCTGGAACATTCGGAACCCTGGCTGCGATACCTGTTTTTTTATTATTAACTATGTTGATGCCCACCCCGTTACCTTATGCTTTAGCTGTTATAGTAATGGGAGTAGCTGGTATTTATATATGTGGTAAAGCTGCTGATGATTTAGGTGTTCATGACCATCCTGCTATTGTGTGGGATGAGTTTGTAGGCTTTTTTATTACTATGTTTATGGTGCCTGTTAGCTGGCAGTCTATTGCCGTAGGTTTTGTACTTTTTAGAGTCTTTGATATTTTCAAACCATGGCCTATATCTTTTATAGATAAAAAAATGACGGGAGGCTTAGGTATTATGTTTGATGATGTACTTGCTGGAGTTTTTGCCCTAGTCATCATGCACTTTATTTTTTAGTCTCATCTATATTTTTTACTTTAATTGATTTCTATCAATAGCCTTTTCCTTTGTTTTAAGCTACTTTTACCTTCGAGGTAAAAAAACATTCCAAAAAGCTTGTTTTTTATTTTTCTACCCTCAACTATTTATTAGGGCTAATACAATTAAATTTAAATGTTCTAATTTTTAGCTTATCGTAATTGCTTAAAGTAATTCTTAAAAGGAATACCTATGAAAATAAATCTTTCTGGTCACCATGTAGAAATTTCAGATTCAATTAGAGAACACATTGAAGAGAAATTTTCTAAAATAGCTAGCCATTTCCCTACGTTAATTTCTTTAGATGTTATTATTTCAAAAGAACATAATGAGCATCAAGTTGAATTAACCACGAACTATGAAGGTGGTCGAATATCTGTAAAAGGAGCTGATAGTATTATGTTCCCTGCTATTGCCAGCGCAGCTAAAAAACTTGATGCCGCATTAAAGCATAGAAAAGGACAATTAAAAGCAAACTTGCACAGTAAGCCTGTTAGTACAGCTCCAGAAATTGCACACGAAAAAGTACAAGAAATGAACTTAGGATAAGTATAACAACCTGTGATACTTACTTTGAAAGCTGTGAATTTTATTCACAGCTTTTTTTGTTCAAAAAAATAACTTTATCCGTAAAGTTAGTTGCAAAGGTGAGTGTTTAGAAAATTCTTGAGCTAACGACATCAATTTAAAAAATGCTTTATATCGCTATCTAATCGGGAAATGAAAATTATATACTGCTAAGTTGTTACTCGAAGAAATAGGTAGTTAATAATTTTTAATTGTCTATTGTTGTTTCTGTTGTTTTTTGTTCTTCAAGTTTAGCGCGTTCGGCTTTAGAAATATATTTAGGCTTGTTACTTGTATGAAGTTTAGCATTAGCTTTTTTAAGCTTCTTTTTGAGTGTGTTATTAATCTTTTTTTTACGATTCATATTAAATTTCTCTGATATAAAGTTAACTACTTAGATTGATGTCTTAGCTTAGTTGTAAGGCAATAATTATAATACAAATTAAAGGAACATACGGGAAAATGACTGTTGGCTTTAATGAGTTAGTAATATATTCTTTAATTAACCCTACTGCGCTTGGACGCTGTTCAGCAAATTGACTATAAAATTGGAATGCGACTAAGTTCTTGTTCTTCAGTGCTTGTTCAATCAACTCAATTCTATTACAGGTTCTGGCTTGATAAGTTTTCCAAATGCCTTCTTGTAGCCATAAAATACCTAACAGTAAAACTGTAACCAAACCAACCTGGTAGAAAGCCAATGAAAACAAGGTTAAAGCGACAGAAAATAACTTAATTATTAAGGAATATTGTTCATATTGCTCATGGCTAACATGCAATGATTGCCATTCTTTCACTAAAAGTGTATTAAATTCTACGGTCATTAGGGCTTAATAACTAGGGGTAGGAGGTATTTGCTGTTATTATGCGCTCATTCACTTTCCCATGAAAGTTTTATATCCTAATTTTGAAAAATAGAGGCATCCCCTTGAGCGCATCAAACACTAACGACAAAGCGACTTTAGCTTTTTCTTCCTTAAATTTACAACAAGATTTATTGAAAAATTTATCGACGCTAGGCTACGAGGAAATGACTCCTATTCAAGCCATGAGTTTACCTGAAATGTTAGTGGGCAAAGATGTTATTGCTCAAGGTAAAACAGGCTCTGGCAAAACAGCTGCTTTTGGTTTAGCTTTATTAGAGAAGTTAAAAGTGAAGCGTTTTCGTATTCAGTCGATGGTGTTATGTCCAACACGTGAACTTGCTGATCAAGTGGCTAAAGAGATACGAAAGCTTGCTCGTGCTGTTCATAATATTAAGGTATTAACCTTATGTGGGGGAACGCCATTTGGCCCTCAAATCGGTTCGCTAGAACATGGTGCTCATATTATTGTTGGCACACCTGGACGTATTGAAGAGCATGTTATTAAAGGCACACTGAAGCTTGATGATTTAAATTTATTAATACTCGACGAAGCAGATCGCATGTTAGAAATGGGATTTGAAGCAGCGCTTGATAATATTATTGAAAGAACCCCTTTAGAGCGTCAAACTTTATTGTTTAGTGCTACTTTTCCTAAACAGATTCAAGCTATCAGTGAAAGTATTATGACAGATCCTGTTATGGTCAAAGTGAGCGCAACTGAAGATCAATCAAATATCAATCAACACTTTTTCCATGTTGAAGATGATGCCCATAGATTTGCTGCATTACGCTTATTATTACTGGATAACCCAGTTGAATCGACAGCTATTTTTTGTAATACCAAAAAAGAAACACAGGCTGTTTGTAATGCATTACATGATGATGGCTTTAGTGTTCTAGCTTTACATGGCGACTTAGAGCAAAGGGATAGAGACCAAACATTATTACGTTTTGCTAATAAAAGTGTCGCAATTCTTGTTGCTACTGATGTAGCTGCTCGTGGGTTAGATATAGATGCACTTGATTTAGTTGTTAATTATCATATTGCTCATGATAGTGAAGTGCACATTCACCGTATTGGCCGTACTGGTCGTGCAGGGGCACAAGGTAAAGCAATATCTTTATATAGTGATAAAGAAGCATATAAGGTTGGTTTAATTGAAGACACACTTGAGCAAACAATAAAGCCTGAGTTATTACCTTCTACAGATGTACTTAAAAATGCTCGACATCAAGCTAAAATGTCAACGATTCAAATCGATGGCGGCAAAAAACAAAAAGTACGCCCAGGGGATATTTTAGGTGCTTTAACTGCAAAAAGTACAAATGCAAAAAATACAGGTGCAGAAATTAGTGGTAAAGATATCGGAAAAATTAATGTACTTGATATTAAAGCTTATGTTGCTGTTGATAAAAAAATATTGAAATTAGCATTACGTAAATTAACTAATGGCAAAATGAAAGGACGTAGTTTTAAAGTGCGTCATTTAACGGTATAAAAATTTTTATCAAGTAATATTGTGCTCGAACAATACCAGAAACTACTCACCCAAAATGTGCTTTGTGAAGACAAAGCACAGCATCATGCTATTCAAGCATTAGCATTACTCTCTGAACAACTTCTCTTAGCAGAACAAGAAAAATCAAAAGATAAAAAGCGAACTTTTGATTTTTTTTCAAAGCCTTCAGAGCATAAAAATAACTCTGCAGTACAGGGGCTTTACTTTTATGGCCGAGTAGGACGAGGTAAAACGATGTTGATGGATTTGTTTTATGAAAACATTCCATTAAAACACAAGAAACGAATTCATTTTCATCACTTTATGGAAAGCATCCATCAAGAGTTAAAAGAGCTGTCATATAAAAAACAATCAATCGATAATCCGCTTATGCATGTTGCTAAACGTTGGGCAAAGGATATAAGTTTACTTTGTTTTGATGAATTTTTTGTTAGTGATATTGGCGATGCTATGTTGCTTTCTGGGTTATTTGAAACGCTGTTTGCTTCAGGAGTTACACTGGTCACTACGTCTAATTGTCAACCTGAGCAACTTTATCGCAATGGCTTACAGCGTGAACGTTTTCTACCGACTATTAAATTAATAAATCAGTATTGTCAGATTGTTTCTATTGATGGAGATATTGATCATCGGTTAACAAATCAAATAAGTCATTATACTAATTATTATTTTACAAATAAAAATGGTGAGCAGTTATTAGCAGAACGTTTTGCTCAGCTTGGTGGTAATGATATTTTTCTACAAGTTGAACAACCAAAACAGATAACAGTGAACTATCGGCAAATTAGTTATATCAATAAATCAAATAATCATATCTGGTTTGACTTTTTTGCTCTTTGTTCGGGACCACGCAGCCAGCGTGATTATATGCAATTGGCAAGTTTATTTGAGACGGTATTAATAAGTAATGTGCCACAGTTTGGTGGAAATTTAATACCAGCAGTTTTTTCGGGTGTTGAAGATAGTTATCAACGAAGTGGTATTTTGATGGGTGATCTACGGCAGTTAGATGATGAAGCTCGCCGCTTCATTGCTTTAGTTGATGAATTTTACGATAGAAAAGTTCAATTAATTATTTGTGCAGAAGTAGATATACCTGAGCTATATCAGGGAGAACAATTAAGTTTTGAATTTCAACGCTGTCAATCACGACTATTTGAAATGCAAAAGTTTGAAAACTTTAGTAAACGATAAATTATTAAATTACTATTTTTTAGTGAGTTTAACTAATAATTTGTTTTTGAAATACATCGTTATTTTGTTTTGTTTCTATTTGCTTGATAAATAAAGGAAATAAACTTGGCATTACTTTTGTAATGCTATTAGGTAATATTTATTATTAAACTTTTTCAATAAGGCTACCTCCATGCTTCAATCATTTACCTCAAATACTGAAAAGTTAAAACTTCTGTCAGTCGTTGCAATTATATCTACTTTTTCTTCTGCAAATCTTTATGCACATGATGATGCTTGTAGTCTTGAACTTGATGCAGGTGTGAACTTAAATGAAACGACACTTGAATTTTTTGAAGAAGAATCTAGTTCAAAAAATAACAATCATTCCCTATACAGAATTGAGAATGACTACACCTTAATTGTGCATGGTCAAACTATTAACTTAAATGAACATCAACAGGCGTTAGTGACCCAATATTCTCAGAGCATTCGCGCTATGGTTCCTCGTGTTAGAACTATTGCTATTGAAGGTGTAGATCTCGCCTTAGAAGGGGTTAATTTAGCTTTTAATGAGTTGTTAGGTGAAGATAATAAAGTTGGAGCAGAATTAACCCAAGAGCTTTCCCTATTAAGGGATGAGGTCTCTACTCGTTTTACAGCAGAGCATGGCATTACTCTAGATGAGAATGGAGAAGGGGTTCTGGGTAAAGAGTTTGAAGAGCGCATTGAGTCAGCAGTTGAGAAAGCTGTTATGAGCTCTATGGGAAGCTTATTAGTTGCTATGGGACAAAAAATGCTTCTTGCTAATGATGCAGATGAAGAGGCTAATTCTTTTGAAGCACGTATGGAAAATTTTGGCGAAAGTATTGCAGAGCAAATGGAATCAAGAACAGAAAAAATAAAACAAAAAGCAGATGCTTTATGCTCGGCTATTATTGATATTGACCGATTAGAAGAGCAACTTAAAGCAAATATTCCCTCGCTTGAGGATATAAATATTATTTCAACTAGCTCACATGAAACCGTAGATGATAAACGTAGAATGTAAAAAGTAGAAATTTTATTACAAGACTCATGTTATCATTACTGAGTCTTTTGATTATTTTATACTTTACCCTCCATGCATGCAGTTCATCGATTACACCAATTTAGAAAAAGTCTGAGTACAACAACATATAAAGCACGAGGTCAGCGGGTCAATCGTTGTGACTTATGCCGATTATCTACCAATTTTTGTACTTGTACTATTGCCCCTCAAAAAACTGATGTGAGTACCAATGCAGGTTTTCTGCTCTTAATGTATGACACTGAAGTTTTAAAGCCTAGTAATACAGGCAAATTAATCGCTGATTTAATTCCTGATACTTATGCCTTTTTATGGTCGAGAACCACTAAAAATGATGAGTTGCAAGCGGTTCTTGATGATGAAAAATGGCAGCCTTTTGTTGTTTTTCCGCAAGAGTATGCAAGTGAAGACCGTCAAGTTTACTCTAATAAAGTGGTTTGTGAACAAGGAAAACGACCACTGTTTATTATGCTTGATGGTAGTTGGCGAGAAGCTAAAAAAATGTTTAGAAAAAGTCCTTATCTTGATAAACTCCCTTTGGTATCTTTTAATCCTAAAATGTTACTTGATAACTTATCTTCTCCTGTGGGTGCTGATTCTCGTTATACAGTGAGAAAAACAGAGTTAGAGCATCAATTTTCAACGGCCGAGGTTGCCGCAAGAGTACTTGAAATGTTTGGTGAAAAAGATAATGGACATCTACTTGATTTATGGTTTGATGTTTTTAATTTTCAATATCAAAAGAGTGTATGTCAACGCAATAAAGGTAACCCTGATGCAATTGAAAACTATCAAAGCTTTTTAAATCGTTGATAATAGAAAGATAGAAAGATAGAAAGATAGAAAGATAGAAAGAAATTAAAAAACGAGTAACGAAAATAAATTAAATTCTCGTTACTCGGAATTATTCATACTCGTAAATTAGAGCCTATTTCATGCTAATTGTAGAGTGAATTTCAGTACCGTCTTGATGATCTGGTTCAAACCAACGAGTCGTAACTGATTTAGTATAAGTCCAGAAACTTACTACTTGTTTACCATTTGGACCTAAATCACCTAACTTAGAACCACGTGAACCAGTGAAACTAAAGTATGCTACAGGTACTGGAATTGGAACATTAATACCAACTTGGCCAACATCTATATCATTTTCAAATTTACGTGCAGCCCAACCTGAAGAAGTGAATAAAGATGTACCATTACCATTTGGATTTGCATTGATTACTTCAATTGCATCATCTAATGTTTCCGCTTCTAATACACATAACGCAGGACCAAAGATTTCTTGTTTGTATATATCCATATCTGTCGTTACATCAGTAAATAATGTTGGTCCGACAAAGTTACCATTTGGGTAACCTTCAACTTCACAATTTCTTCCATCTACAAGTAAAGTAGCACCTTGTTCAACACCTGAATCAAGTAAACTAATAATACGGGCTTTCGCTTGAGGAGAAACAACTGGACCTAAGTCTGCATCACGTTGAGTACCAGGGCCAACTTTCATTTGTTTCGCACGCTCAACAATTTCAGGTAACCAATTTCTTGCTTCACCAACTAAAATAGTTACAGGGTTAGCCATACAACGCTGTCCTGCTGCACCAAAAGCTGAACCAAGTAAATCATTGATAGCACGATCTTTGTTTGCATCAGGCATAATTACCATATGGTTTTTTGCACCCATCATTGATTGCGCACGTTTGCCATGTTTACAAGCATGATTATAAACATGTGTACCAACGCCAGTTGAACCAATGAATGAAACAGCTTTGATAGGTTCAGCTTCAATTAATTGGTTAACTACATCAGGTCCACCGTGAACAACATTCAATACGCCAGCAGGAATACCTGCTTGTAGTGCTAATTCAACAAGAAGAATTGTTGAAGAAGGTGCTTGTTCTGATGGTTTTAAAACAAAAGTGTTACCACAGGCTATCGCAGCAGGGAACATGAAAGATGCTAGCATTAGTGGAAAGTTAAATGCAGTAATACCTAAACCAACACCAAGTGGTTTATTTAATGTGTATGTGTCTACACCTGTTGCAGCATTGTTTGCCATTTCACCTAATTGCAAGCGAGTAATTGAACAAGCATTTTCAATCGCTTCTAATGAACGACCCACTTCGCCTTCAGCATCAGGTAATGTTTTACCATGTTCTAGAGTAACTAATTCAGCAAGTTCTTGAGTGTTTTCTCTAACCAGTTGTTGAAAATTCAACATAATACGCATACGGTTAGTTAAAGAAACTTTTGACCAAGACTTAAATGCTTCTGCTGCGTTAGCTACTGCTGCATCTACTTCTTCTTTAGTTGCCATAGGAACACGTGCAACAACTTCTTGAGTGGCAGGGTTTAAAACATCTAACCAAGTATCGGTAGTTGAACGTACTTTTTCACCATTAATAATCAGTGGGATTTCTTTAATTGTCATGACAAGCCTTAAATAGATGAGAATATAATTGATAATAAAGTAGTCTTTTATCAATAGTTGAGCAATACGTAAAAATGCAACATAGGTTGCATTTTTGCATTTACCTTTTGTTCTTGCTAATCTGTCTCAATGAATTGGGATGATATAAAGTTATTTTTAGAAGTCGCTCGAAGTGAGCGCTTATCAATTGCTGCTAAGCGATTAACTATTGACGCCTCAACTTTATCGCGTCGTCTGCACAAGTTAGAAGAAAGTTTAACGACAAAACTTTTTGATCGTACCGTCGATGGCCATGTGTTAACACCTGATGGTAAGAAACTATTAGAATATGCGAGACGAATGGAGCTTGACGCAGGACAAGCTTTTGATGATATTAAAGAGCAAAAAAACCTTAATAGTGGTCGAGTACGTATCGGCGTAACTGAAGCATTTGGTAGCTTTTTCATTGCCCCTCATTTAATGAACCTCAAGCAAACATTCCCCAATATACAAATAGAGCTAGTTCATTTTGCTCGTGATGTGAAAATAAGCCGTAATGAAGCGGATATTGCCATAGCTGTTGAAAAACCTAAAAGCACCTCTACTATCATTACCAAGCTTTGTGACTATCAATTACAGTTATATGGTCATGCTAGTTATCTTGATAGTATTGATCATGAAATAGAACTGAGTAATTTAGGTAACTATGAATGGGTTAGCTATGTTGATAATTTATTATTTACTGAACAACTGTCTTATTTGAAAGAGCTCAGTGCAACATTGCGCGTTAATATTAAGCCTAGCTTTCAAAGTACTAGTATCACTAGTCAGTATAGAGCCATAAAAAGTGGATTAGGAATTGGTATTTTGCCTTGCTTTTTAGCTGAGCAAGATGCTAGCTTAGTTAAATTATGCATTAATGATATTAGGTTGGTGCGTAGTTTCTATCTTGTAACTCACCCAGAAAGTAAACGTGTATCACAAGTAAACACTGTTTGGGAGTACTTGAAACAGTTAGCTCAACAGAAAAGTCACTTACTCATGCCAAAAGAGTGAATGGCATAAATGAATAATAAAATTAATATGTATAGGAAAAAATGGATAATTTAAATCAACCATTAGAATCTAGCGAGCAAGTTAATCAAAATACCGCACCATGGTCGTTAATCATTTTTATAATATTAGTTGTTATTGCTATTGGCGTAGCATGGCAGTATACAGGCGATAAGCGTGAGCCTATTATTGTTACTGAAGAACCTATCCCGTTAATAGAAGAGTCTCCTATAGTCGTTGAAACGCCCCCTGAAGTTATTATTGAAACACCTGAACCTATTATTGTCGAAGAAAAAATTATAGAACCAATAAAAGAACCACTACCTTTACTTGATAACAGTGATGACTGGTTAAAACTGAAACTTCCAGAAATTACATGGCGTAAAGAATTACTAAAACTGATTATTGATGAAGATATGATCAGACGATTTGTGGTATTTACTGATAATTTCGCCCAAGGAATTATTGCATATGAGCATAGTCCTTTTACTTCACCAAATGGAAAGTTTACGGTTGCAGAGAATGAAAGCCCTTCTCGGGATGAACCTCGAAGAGAAATACAAGAATCTACAGAAAACCGACCTGCAAATAAACAAGGTACTTTGCAATGGAATGAGAATTCCAGCAAACGTTTTAATTTATATGTAGATTTATTAAGATCAATAGATAGTGAAAGCTTGGTGCAATGGTACAGTGATATTAAGCCTCTAATTGATGAAGCATATAATGAATTAGGGTATGAAGATAATTTTACTAATACTCTGCAAGATGCCATAACCCGAGTGCTTGATATGGAACTACCTAAGTCCTCTATGGCGTTAATCCAACCAAGCGTTATGTATAAGTTTGCAGATCCTGATCTGGAAGCATTACCAGATAGTGATAAGTTATTACTTCGTATTGGGAAAGAAAATTTATTAGTAATGAAATCTATCTTGTTAGAACTACATGAAAAATTAGCGCAACAAGAAAATGGAATTCACTAGCATATTAGTTTTTAGTTGCGTTTTTTTGACTGGGTAAACAGAGTATTTGACCGAGTGCGCTAATTATATATTTATAGTGTTAACATGATGAGCTGTTGTATTGATAACCTATAGTAGGTTTATTTATTCTCATCAATATCAATAAGCCTTTTGTATCAATTGTCAGGTTTAACTGAATGATTTGTTTAGGCAGCTGTTTGAAAATCACTCAAGTAGTAGGGTTTAATCTAAAATTACTAACTAGTGCTTGCATCCTTTCGATTGATTAGCGATAATTCGCGCCGCTAACCAATCTTATCTTTGATTAAGTTATTTGGTTAAGCCCATTATGGTGGCCTTTTCGGTCCCCTCGCAATGATACTCTGTGAACTCGGCCAGGTCCGGAAGGAAGCAACCGCAGCAGA
>CAJXUT010000103.1 GCA_913061365.1 uncultured Colwellia sp. | reverse complement strand
ACGAGATTCCTCTACGTCTCGTGGGCTCGGAGATGTGTATAAGAGACAGTAGTAGCATGTGCCACCATTTCACTGATGCATGTTTTGCAACAATGCCCTCACACCAGCACCAGGTAAAAATGAACCCAAGCCATAACCAATTTGATGTCACAGGCATTATAATAAATAATAGTAAAATGGCTGCAAAAAATACATTAAGTGAAATTACTCTAAGCATTTCTATTGCTCTTGTTTATTGTTAATGGAAAACCGCTATTTTTAGTCGTTATCATCAGCATTTAAATAGCCGTCAAAATCAAAGTCGATTGATGCTTGCCATCCTTTTCCTGGAACAGCGCAGGTAAACGTTAAGCTATTATTCGACTGTTTTGCTAAGGAAGTTAGGCCTGATAAGCTGATAAAGTCGTCATTTGATGCATCACTTCTAAATGAGTCCTTATTAATATCGAAGAAGTAACCGCGTTTTTTATCCTCAATAACACCGGTTGCAATGAGATCACACTCATAAACATCACCGCCCAATAATTTTGATGTAAACGGTGTTTTCGCTCTTTGCTTAAAGAGTAAAATACGCTGCTCTACAGCATCAGATGAATTTCTATTCAGGGTAATTTGCTGACCTACTATAGGTGCTAAATCATTATCAAATGCCATTAAGTAGTCGACAAGACCTTGACGAGTTGCTTCATCAGGAATACCAACTTTACCTGAATTGAAATGACAGCCATAGCGTTCATCCGCACCTTGCGGGCAGCCTGTTTCTCCATTATCAAATACTCCACCTCTTAAGAAATTAACTAATTGATCTGTTGCACCATCATGTAAAAAGCCAAAACCTCGAATTTGATCTCCTTGATGCTGTTTAGTGTGTGACGGTAAGAAGCCCTCGCGATCAGGTAGACCAAACATTCCTACACGGGTATATAGGTTTCTCAATTGTGGTACTTTAAGGATTTGAATTTCACCACCGTGAGCAACTTCGCCACGACTACCATAAAACCCCTTGGCATGATTAACGCCGTGACATCCTTCACAATTAACACCATCTTGAGAATCACCATTGAGATTAGTATCTTCAGCTAAACCATCTGAACGGCGATCACCATGGAAAAAATTCTCACCAATAGTTGCTGAAGTAGACAAACTATTATCAAGCTCTCTAATTGGGTTTGGCGGCAAAGCGACACGTAGCATAAAGTCAGAAAATTTCTCGATATCTTTTTCTAAATCAATTACTTCTTGTGATTTATTGCTTGCGGTAACACTTGCCGGTAACTCAATATCTAAGCCAAGTAAGCCTTCAAATGCAACAATGAAGTTTTTAAATGACGTTTTTTCATCGAGTGTTTGTGCTATGTCATCACCAAAGTAACCTGTTGAACGATCTCCGCGCCAATGCATATGTCCGTGGTTTTGCATACCTCGCAAAGTTTGTGTTCCCATAGGGCCTTTCATCGATGCAATGGTACGCTTATTTCCGTCACCATTAATTATTTCAAGTAACTGGCAACTCTCATCTTGTGGACCTATTAATGTACAACCTAATTCTGAAATATTCTCTGTAGGAAATGGCTGTGGATTAATACCATTTGCTGCATCAGGATTACCCAAATTCCAACTTAAATGATCGGTATCACCAAAAATATGACAACTTGCACATGATGCTTCACCATTTGAAGATGAACGGTTGCCATCATAGAGTATTGAGCGTCCGGCAATGTAGGATTCTGGCTCTATCGTTGGCATCGCTAATCGCTGCTTTTCTTCATTATCATTAAGATCTATTCGCACAAGAGCATTATCGAAGCGCGTATATACATATAGAGATTTTGTTTCTTCAGCTAATAGTAAGCCACTTGGTCCACCGTCAACCGATATGTAATTATCACTTAACTTTATTGGATCAAATTCTTCGCCGCTATTATCCCAAAAAGTATCTTGAGAAAGTTGATTAGTTGGTAGTACTGCTACTTTATTAGAACCTATCACTGCGTTGTATAGCGTTTCTCCATTTTGGGATATTGCTAACTGAGTTGGTGTAGATAAGCTTGCGTGCTTATTTATTGTATTGCCTTTTAGATCTGTATAATCAATATGACGATTAAGGTGTCTAGCTTTCACTGTTTCATTTGCTGGTGAAATAACCGTAATTCTACTTTTTGCAATGTTTCCTTGTACTGTTGAATTTACAAAGTCTCCAGGCCCTTCAAAGCGAGTCGCATTATTTGCTTCTGTATTTGAAACATAAATATCACCACTTTTGGGGTTTACAGCCAAATTAAATAATGTAGTACCCACGTGAGCATAACTAGCTTTTTCATTTAGTGTCTCTGTATCAATAGCAAAAACATCTAAATCTGGTAGGTTAAATCGAATTCCATTGGAAAAATTGCGACCTTTAGTGTCTTGCCATTGACCAGAATCGAGATCATATTTAACCATCATACTTGTCCATGGCTGATAATCTCCATTGGCGTTTACACCAGGTGCTGTGCGGCCTCCCGGTAAATAACCATTTTCTATGCCGCTAGGGCTACTAATATTGTCTAAAACCTGACAAGGGTATGCACCATATTCGTCGTCTTCATATCCGCTACACATAACAGATTCATGCACTACACTCGTTTGGTTACCAGAATTTAATACCCCTGCATATAGAGTATTATTATTTTTCGATAATGCTAACCCACGCAGAGTATCGCCAAAAAGAGAAATTATTTTAATAGGTTTTCCACCTAAAGAGCTATCCAACTGATCTTGATTAAATACCCAAATATCAGCTCTTTTAGTACTAGGAGTATGCAGTTGAGGATCGCCAGCACCTTGGATATCAGATAATGCTGGGTTCATTCGTTGTTGTCCTCGATGAGCGGTGGTAATAAATGCTTTTCCTTTAGCAAAAACAATATCTCTTGGTTCATCGCCAACCAATAATGTTCTGACAACGCGCATAGGTGAGGATTGCATGTCAATTATACTAATTGAATCTGATAAATGATTGACCACCCAAGCTTCATGCCCTGAAATAGCGACAGATACAGGTTCTAAACCAACGTTAATTGATTGATCGAAAGTGGCTGTGCCTTGGTCATCAAGTGAATAGACCTCAAGTTGATTATTCGAAGTATTTGTCACTAATAATGTTTGCTTGTTATTAGAAATAGCAATAGGGCGAACGGGTGCTGATTCAAAACCAATATACTCAGATTTAGGCTTAGCTGGTGTTACTTTTTCAGGCTCAATTACTGGTGATGTAATAGGCTTTTCATTTTTATCATTACCACCACCACCACAGCCAGCTAGGGTTATCGTAGTAATAAATACTAACGGTAAGTACTTCATGTATTCACTCCAATCATGTTTATTGTCATCTTGACAATTTAAATGTTAAATCATGCTGGCATTAATTGTCAAGGTGACAATTTAATTATTATTCTGCTATAGTGAAAAAAAATATTAATTGAGGTTGAACATGGGTAGACCAAGCATGGCAGCTCAGCGTGTTGAAGAAATTCTTGATGCGTTAGAAGCTTGTATAATAGAAAAAGGTATTCAAGCAACATCATTAGAAAATATTGCAGATAAGGCTGGCTTTAAACGTACTATTCTACGCCACTACATAGGTAACCGTGATGAAATAATATGTGCTTTAAGTACTCGTTGGAGCCAGATTTATGCAGCCCAATGGAAAGAAATGTTAAAGTGGTTACCTAATGAAAACCGTAGTGAAAGCTTAATAGACGCAATGTTTGTTATCGGCTCTAAAGAGAGGGCAGAGAGTACTGTAATAGGTGAGGCTTTATTTTCTGAAGCGAAAAGATTACCACCTATAAAACAAGATCAAGAAAAAATAATGATAGATTTTATTAGTCATGTTAGTGACGTTATCACAGGCGAATACCCACAAGCTGATGCTGTTAAGGTTGAACTGATCAGCCACGGAATCTATGCAAATTACTTACTTGCCGAATCATTTTTACCGTTAAAATTAATTGATCAGGTACATAAATTAAAACAAAGTTCAAAGCTGCTTTGTAGTGTACTCAAATAAAACACATTTAAATTGTCATATTGACAATTTAAATGTGTTTCTCTACAATATGCAAAATTAAAATTTTTACATAAGAGGTTTTTTGTGAGTTTACTTCCATCTTTATTAACGAGTGTTGCAATTACTTGCTTGGTTTGGCTAGTTGCTGTGTTTCAACCTAATATTGCTATAGCAAGTGATATGCCTATAGTAGAAAGAGTCAATAAGACTATATTGATCAAAGAGTTACCTGTTGAGCATAAAAGGCAAGCGGTAGCTCAACAAAAAAAATCATCTGATAATTTCAAGTTCGAAAATGTACAAATCGCGGGAATTAGCCAGAATATTTCATTAAATAAAGTGCCGACTTTATGGAATGACTTTAATGACAATAAAACATTACAAAATAGCTTAAAGAGAAATCCAAGCAAAGTATTTGTTTATTATCGAGACTTTTCATCTTCATATGAAAGTGCCATGGTTTCAATTGGTTATGATGCTAAAAATGTTAAATCAAAAGCTAATGTGATTAATTTACCAACAAGTCGGTTCTCATCATTATTAAATAAGGGACGGTATAACGACATTGAATTAAAACAAGCATGGCAAAAAATTGATTATCGAAAAAGAATACTTGCGGTTGTAGAAGTACACTATTTAAATACTGATAACACCGTGAATAGCACCGAAATATTCGTTTCATATAATTAGGAGAGTTAAGATGGAGTTTTTAACACAAGCCTTTTCTACAGATGAAATTTGGTGGCTAGAATCTTGGTTAGATGATTGGTTTTTAGTAATAGCATTCGGACTTTTCTTACTGGAACTTGTTCGATATGCAGTTAAAAAACAGTTTAGCAAAAACTTGTTAGGCGATAGTATTGCAAACTATGTGACCTTAGTAATATTTATTGGGATTGTTGCTTTAGTTGCCCTAACTTATGCGGGTGTATTTTTTTATGTTTATGACACATTTCGTATTGTAGAACTGCCAATTACGCCATGGACAATTTTGTGCTGTGTAATTTTGGCTGATTTAGCATACTACTGGGAACATAGGTTTTTACATTCTAATGGTTTAGCTTGGGCAACACATACGGTACATCATAGCTCACCACATTTTAATATTTCAGTGGCATATCGTCATGGTCCTTTAGACTGGCTATTTCCACTATTTTTCCATTTGCCGTTGGCTATTTTGGGCTTTAATCCGTTTATTATCTTCTTATCAGAAGTCATTGTGCAGTTGTTTCAAACGTTATTGCATACTGAAACGATAAAAAAATTCCCTAAACCAATTGAAGCTGTGTTTAATACACCGTCTCATCATCGAGTACATCATGCCACTAACCGAAAATATCTTGATAAAAACTATGCCGGAATTCTAATTATTTGGGATCGTATGTTTGGTACGTTTGCTAGAGAAGAAGAGCCTGTAAGGTATGGTGTTTTCCCGCGCATAAATAGTATTAATCCTATTAAAATATTTTTTAGTGGTTTTATTAAATTAGGTGAGCAGGTTATTAAAGCCCCTACATGGAGCTACCGTTTGAACTTATTGATTAAGCCACCAAAATGGGCTTGGGAACAAGAACAAAAAAATAAACATATTTAATCTACTTTATATCGGGCAGTCTTGCTAAAAAAAGTAAAGCTGCTGTTATGCTTTGGATACAGTGACGTATTGTTCTCCTTGTAGATACTAAATAATAAACAATGTAAAAAGAGTTAAGGAAATTTGACGTGAGTATTCACTTTCAATTATGTGGTTTGTATAAAGGTAAAGTGAGTAACTACTTTGGCTTAACTACAGCTATTAATAAATCTATGATAACAGAGCCTGTTTATTTATCACTGCACGGAATACAGGGAGATCAGTGCGCTGATAAACGTCATCATGGTGGATTAGAAAGAGCATTACATCAATATCCTGTAGAGCATTATCAATATTGGCAGCAAAAATATTCATCTAAATCACTTTGGCAAGCCCCTGGCATGGGGGAAAACCTTAGTTCAATTGGAATGTCGGAGCACAATGTTTGTGTGGGAGATAGGTATCAATGGGGAGAAGCGATAATCGAAGTAAGCCAACCCCGTTCACCTTGTTTCAAACTAAATAAACGTTGGGGAATTGACAAACTTTCTTTAGAAATGCAAAAGCTTAGTTTATGTGGTTGGTTATATCGAGTTATTCAGCCAGGGAAGGTCAGTGTTAATGAAAAATTAGTCTTACTTGAGCGACCTGCAAATGCAATGACTATTTATCAAGTATGTGAGTTGTTTTTTGGCGACCCCATGAACCACGCTGGATTAGTAAAACTAAAAGGGCAAACTAAACTTAGTTATAGTTGGATGAATAAAGTAGAGCAACGAATTATCTCCAAGCAAATTGAAGATTGGGATTTTAGGTTATTAGGACCTGAAAACCTTTAAAATTAATGTGTTTTTAAATGCTGAACTTTTAATAGTGATTCAACAATATTTGGTGTTTTTATTGCTCATCAGCACAACATTCATCTTGCAAAAATGCAATAACAGAGAGTAGTTTTTCATATTCTACAACACAGTAAAGTGTTCGCCCTTCGCGCCTTTGTTTAATTAAGTCGGCGGAAGCTAAACTAGAAATATGGTGTGATAGTGTTGAACCTGGAATTTTTAACTCTTCTTGTACTGCTCCTACAGCAATACCTTGTTCGCCTGCTTTAACTAATCGCTTAAAAATCGATAGTCTTGTTGGGTGACCTAGTTCTTTAAACGCCTTGGCTATAATTTCTATTTCCATAACAACCTCATTATTTATTATATAATTCGATATTACTGGAAATATATTGACAAGGGTACTTTTATATTTATAATTCGATAAATCTGGAACTATAGAATAAAGTTGTTGGTTATGATTATTACACAACAAATGCTATTTGATACATTAAATATGTTTGCCTTTTTGGCTGTTGAACTCACATTACTTTTTTTACTTATTAGCTATCTTGTGGGTGTACTACAGGAATATATTCCACCAAGTAAAATCCAACGTATATTAAGCAGCCAGAATGGAAAAGGTTATCTTATTGCGGGTTTTCTAGGTGCAATTACACCTTTTTGTTCGTGTTCAACTATTCCATTTTTAAAGGGACTGCTAAGAGCAAAAGCAGGTTTTGGCACAATGATGGTCTTTTTATTTGCAAGCCCTTTACTTAATCCGATAATCATCGGCTTATTTGCTGTAACATTTGGTTTAAAAGTTACTGTTTTTTATTTTGTTATCGCTATGGGGGTATCAATTGTTGCAGGTTATTTGCTAGAAAAGTTTGGTTTTGAAAAATATGTGAAACAAGAAGCCTATATTACCCCAGAAACAAATAGTTGCACTGCAAGTTATAGTAAAAATGATAAACCAGCGAGTAAATGAAAACGAGTTTGGAATGCAACTTGGGGTGATTTCAAGAAAGTATTGCCCTATTTAATGGCAGGTATTGCTGTTGGCTCAATGATTTATGGGTTTATGCCAACTGAATTTGTAGCAAGTATTGCAAGTGAGGATAATTCTTTTGCGATTCCCGTTGCAGCAGTAATTGGCATTCCTCTCTACATTCGTGCCGAAGCTGTTATTCCTCTAAGTGCGGCATTAGCAGCAAAAGGAATGGGGCTAGGCGCTATTATGGCATTAATTATTGGTAGTGCTGGTGCTAGTTTAACTGAAGTGATTTTATTAAAGTCTATTTTTAAACATCAAATGATTACTGCGTTTCTAATGGTAACCTTATCAATGGCTGTTGGCGCAGGTTATTTATATTCATTTCTTTTTTAAAAATTCAGAATAAAACTATTTGTTAGAGTTACCCTATTTACTAGATATAATGGCGATTGAAAATATAATTGCCGTTGAATCATTAGTTCATGTAGTATTAAGAATTGATGAGCATTTAATAATTCATCATGCTGTATACTTGTACCCGAATTAATCGATTATAAGTGGAATTTTCTAGAGTTTCATTTCAGGTAAATTGTTGTATGAAAAAGTCCATTGAAGGCGTTGATAAAGCATGTAGCTCCTTTTCCTCTAATTTACTCTCTACTTATTTATTACATGAGCTTCCTGACGCTATTTTTCTTATAGACCCCGTGTCATCTAATATTATATATGCAAATAAACTGGCATATGAATCATTAGGTATGACAGAGGAGGAAGTGGTTAACCATTCCGTGATGAGCTTACAAGAGGCGGTGGTAAATCAGCCGCAATGGAGTGAAATTGCAGAAGTCATTACGCGTAAGAAAAAACCTTATGTTTTTATAGGGCGCCATCAACGTAAAGATGGTAGCTGTTTTCCTGTTGAAGTTCGTACAACTAATTTATATCACGAAGGAGTTCACTTTTTTCTATCAGTTGCTCGTGATGTTACATTTCGACAAGTGATTGATGAAGAAATGGAAGCCCATAAACATAGTTTGTGGTATGCCCTAAATGAAGCTTCAGACGGTCTTTGGGAGTGGAATATTGCTCAAGACTCCCTTTTTGTTAGTCCTAAATTGAAGCAGATGAGAGGTTATGGACCGGAAGAAGATGCTTCAAAAGTAGATTTTTGGATTGAGGGTATTCATCCTGACGATAAACATAGAGTTTTAGCCGTAATGCAGGAGCACTTGCAAGGTCGTACTGATAAATTTGAAGCGAAGTATCGTTTAAGAACTCGGGCGGGGCATTTTATTTGGGTTAATGATAAAGGTAAGGTTAGCCAGAGGGGTGAAGACGGGAAGCCTACTCTCGTTGCGGGGATGGTACAAAATGTAACGGATCAAGTTACCCTACAAGAAAGATTAGAAAACCAAGCAGCAAGAGATGAATTAACAGGGGCTTTAAATCGAAGAGTTTGTCGTGAAATTCTTGAAGAACAAGTTACCGCTTCTCGCATTAGTGGAAAGTCATTTGCGGTTGTTTTTATTGATATAGATTACTTTAAATCGATTAATGATCAATACGGCCATCAAGTTGGTGACGTAGTTTTAAAAGCCTTTGTAAATAAAGTTGAAGAGCACCTAAGAGAAAGTGACTTTATATTTCGCTGGGGTGGGGAGGAGTTTTTACTACTTTTACCACACTTGGATGAATCTAAACATTTTCGTGTGGCTGATAAAATTCGTCAAACCATCGAAGATAACCGAATAATACTAGGTGATAAAACAGAAGTTGCCTTAACAGTTAGCATGGGAGTGTCGACATACCCTTCACAGGGCTCAACAATTGAGCAACTGATAGAAAAAGCTGATATAGCAATGTATAGAGCTAAAGCTAATGGGAGAAACAAAGTCGAATTATATAGTGATTAATGTGTACTTATCTTAAGGGCTATGATCAATAAGTGTATGTTAATCAGTTAAGGCAGCCTCTATCATCTAAATAGCCAATGGTATTTTGTTATTTCCCCGTCGGGCTTTGTTAAAAGCTTGTTGTATTCTTTTGTACTTCTAAATAATCTTATTTTTCGATACCTCTAACTTAACCAGTAACTTCCATTCTAAATTGAATACTTTTTCTAGCTTAATGCGTTCAGGAATTGTTATAAATTTAATGCTTGTGATCTTCTGGTATGACCTTTATTCTTTTGCGGTGCGATTAAAGTCTTAACTGAATTAACTATTGTTGTAGTTATTTTTAATAGCACTTGAACTGTCAAATCTGTTAGATAACTTAGAACAGATTATCCTGTATAAAATTTAGTTTATATGAAAATAAATAGCTAAACAGGGTTGTAAAATTACTTAATATCTTAATAATAGTTAAGTGAATAGCTCTTAAGAGTGACTAAGTTCTTTAAATTCAAGTGGTTATTTTATTTGTAAATGATATGGTACAGTTTGGCGTTGATTCTTAAGCTGTCAGAATCTTGCTGATTTTGTACGTTTTATTAAAAAAACCTTTAGGTTATACTCATTTAATGAGCACTACTCGTTACATAAATAGGATGATGATGAATAAAAAAAATCTAAGTATAAAACTACGGTTAACATTAATATCAACAATTCTTGTCACGTTTATTTTAATAGCAAAAGGATTTTATGACTATAAAGTGGTTAAATCGTCATTACTTTCAGAAGCAAATGAAAGTATTGTTTTAGCATCAGAGCGATTAAAATTAAATCTTCCTGCGGCAATTTGGATGGATTTAACGGAACAAATTACTAAAATTGGTTCCTCTGAATTAAAAACGCCTTACGTGCATAGTATCAAAGTCATGAATACTGAAGGAGAGGTTAAATTCTCTGAGAAAAATGAGGGTATTAAAGGTATAGAGTCAAAATACCCTTTAGTCTCTATTGAGTACGGAGAAAAAACAGTTGTAGGCGATGTAGTACTGAGCATAAATCAACAAGCTATTGATGAAAAAATTCGGGCAGCATTTATTAACATTGTTATTGGTGTTTTACTTGTTAACATTTTGTTGGTTATCATTTTATACGTTGTTATTGGTAGAGTTGTGACGAAGCCATTAAATGAAGTAATTAAAGCCGTAACAGATATAGCTCAAGGAGATGGTGATTTAACTAAAAGGTTAAATATACATTCTAAAGATGAAATCGGTGAAGTATCAGGGCAAATTAATTATTTTATTGATAAAACACAAGCGATGATTAAAGAAATTATCCATACAACTCAATTGATAAGTGACACGTCAATCTCTGTTAAATCTGATGTTACGTCGGCAAATACGTTATTTGAAAAACAGCATAGTGAAATAGATATGTTTGCTGCAGCTATTACAGAGATGGCAGTAAGTACTAAAGATATTTCTGCAACATCTGAACAGTCATCAACGTCAGCTTTTCAAGCAAAAGAACAAGCAAATGGGGTTGGTTCAGTTGTTAACCAATCAATGTCTTCAGTTAAAGACTTATCTGCTGATTTAGATAATGCCGGTCAAGTGATTAGTGAGCTAGCAACAACAGTTGATAGTATGGTAAGTGTTACGGATGTTATTAAATCTATTGCAGACCAAACAAATTTACTTGCATTAAATGCTGCAATTGAGGCCGCAAGAGCGGGTGAGCAGGGACGAGGGTTTGCGGTTGTTGCAGATGAAGTTCGTGCCCTAGCCAGCAGAACGCAGCAGAGTATAGAAGAGATCAGTAAAATGATTTCGGAGTTATTACAAGGTACAGGTTTAGCCGTTTCAGTGATAGAAAATAGTAAAGCGAAAGGCGAAACTACCACAGATACTATGCAAAACTCGGTTGAATTCATTTCTGACATCATTTCTGCTAGTGATAACATCAGTGATATTTCTATGCAAATAGCAACTACTGTTAAAGAGCAAAGTGACGTTACCGCATCGTTAGATGTGAGTATTAATAGCATTGTTAGTAATGGACAAGAAAGCAACGAGCTAATTAACCAAATTAATATCAAGGCTAATGAGCTAAATAATAGCGTAGATGAATTACAGGCATTAACTAATCAATTTAAAGTGTGATGCCATAACAGTAAGGTATTTTAAGTAAAGAGTGTTGGCTAAATATCTGACTCTTTGCTTGCCTGCCTAACCTTACAGTTTAACTCTCTAATACACTTTAGCTATATCAATATGCTAAGATGATGATGTACTTGAAAAATATTACCCTTTCTTGGAGAGAAAAATCGAACTGTCGTTAGAAGTGTTTTTTGGTTTAACTCTTGTTGCTTTTATAGCTGGCTTCATTAGCTCTATTGCTGGCGCAGGTGGAGCCATTGTTTTACCTGTTCTGTTGTGGGTAGGTCTTCCGCCATTAAATGCATTAGCAACTAACAAATTTCAAAGCGTCTTTGGTACCCTATCATCTACTATTAACTTTTTCCGCAAAGGTTATATTGATTTACCCGCTTTAATTCCAGCGTTAAGCTATGCATTTATTGGTTCCCTGTTAGGGACTTATTTTGTTCAGCAAATGTCTACAGACTTTCTATCGCTAATAATGCCTTATTTACTTATTCTTTTAGCACTTTATATGCTGTTTTCTCCAACAATTACAGATGAAAATTTGCCAGCAAAAATGCCTGCGAAAGTTTTTGCTCCTGTAATTGGCGGAGGAATTGGATTATATGGCGGTTTTTTTGGGCCTGGCATGGGCTCATTTTTTGCTGTCGCATTTGCTTCTTTACAGGGGTTTAATATGCGTAAAGCAACCGCTTTTACTAAGCCTTTAGTGCTTATTGTAAATACCACATCTATGTTTATTTTTTTATTAGGTGGGCACATCATTTGGGGATTGGCTATTACTATGGCTTTATCACAAATAGTTGGCGCTCGCTTAGGATCTAATTTAGTCATTTCTCGTGGCACTACGTTGATTAAACCTACTATAGTGCTTATGACCTTAATAATTGCTATTAAGCTACTCATTGAACGATAACTGATAACTCATTAATTTTGCTTTAGTTTGTTGTTATCTGGTTTATATAAAATCATCGTTAAGTCGTTATTAACTTGTTGAGTATATTTATATTAATTTTTCTATTTTATTGAAAAATGGATAAAAGTGTATTTCTGTCTCTTATACACATCTCCGAGCCCACGAGACGTAGAGGAATCTCG
>CAJXUT010000102.1 GCA_913061365.1 uncultured Colwellia sp. | reverse complement strand
ATACGAGATTCCTCTACGTCTCGTGGGCTCGGAGATGTGTATAAGAGACAGCTTATAACAATATCAAGCAATATAACCGTAACTCTTTACTATGGGATAAAAGCTTAAATGTAGATGGTATGAAAACAGGTCATACTTCTAATGCAGGTTATAGCTTAGTAACATCAGCAACTAAAGGTGATATGCGTTTAGTGACAGTCGTTATGGGGACAGATAGTGAAAGAGCAAGGAAAGTAGAAAGTAAAAAGTTACTGAACTATGGATTCCGCTTTTTCGAAACAATCACTCCATATAAAGCTGGTGAAAAATTTGCAACAAACCGTATTTGGATGGGTGATAAAGCACAAGTAGACTTAGGTATTTTACTCGATACCCCTATTACTATTCCTCGCGGTCAACGTAAAAATTTAAAAGCAAATTTTGAATTAACACAAGAACTTAAAGCACCATTAGCAAAAGGAACGGTAGTAGGTAAGCTCTTCTTACAGCTTGATGGAGAAGATATAGCACAATATCCTTTAGTTGCTTTACAAGAAGTAAATGAAGGAAGCTTTTTCTCAAAAATAATTGATTATATTAAGTTGTTTTTTGCCCAGCTTTTTGAGTAAAAACATAGTTTAACAGGAGATGATTTATTAATAATTCATCTCCTTATCTATAAAGTACTATGCGTACTCTAGTATTAAGCAACAAGCCGAATATCCCGCACCAAAAGAACAAAGTACCGCCTTCTCTCCAGAGCTAAATCCCTCATTATTTTTATGCAAAGCAATAATACAACCAGCAGAACTGGTGTTTGCAAATTCATCTAAAATAATCGGGGCTTCATCTGCACTAGGCTCTCGACCTAATACCTTTTTAGCAATAAAGTTATTCATGTTGATATTTGCCTGATGTAAATAAAGTCGCTTTATATCTTTAGTGTCTAAATTAACCTTTTCCATTTGGCTGCTAATTAAACTAGACACCATAGGCAACACTTCTTTAAAAACTTTTCGTCCTTGCTGAATAAAATACTTATCAATGTTATTTGCCGTATCTGGGCTACATTGATTCATATAGCCGATATTACTGCGAATATTATTAGAAAATTGTGTAATAGGTTGCTCTGCAATAATCTTGAAAACATGCTCACCTGTTGCTGTTGATTCGTCCTCAATTATTGAGGCGGTTGCAACGTCACCAAAAATAAAGTGGCTATCTCTATCTCGATAGTTAATTTGTGGCGATAATATTTCAGGGTTGATCACTAGTACAGTCTTAGCGGTGCCACTGCGAATAGCATTAGCTGCATTGATAATACCGAACGTTGCAGCAGAGCATGCAACTAGCATATCAAATCCCCAGCCTTCACAACCTAAAGCCTGCTGTATTTCGATTGCCATTGCTGGATAAGATCGTTGAGTATAAGCACAAGCAACAATGACTAAATCGATATCTGCTGTTGTTTTATTTGCCGCGGCCATAGCTTGTTTAGCCGCTGCAACGCCAATTTCAGCTTGAAGAGACAACTCATTATTTGGCCGCTCAACAAATGTTGGTTTCATTACATCAACATTTAAAATATCAGATTTCGACATTACATAACGGTTTTTAATACCTGATGCTTTTTCAATGAAGGCACTACTAGAATGGGAAAGAGCCTCTACCTCGCCTTGTAAAATGGCTTGCTCATTGTCATGGTTAAATTTATCAACATAACTATTAAAACAAGCGACTAGCTCATCATTTGAAATTTTTTCTGGCGGGGTAAATAACCCCGTGCCACTAATTACAACAGACATAATTTTTCTCAGTCACTATTGGTAAAGGTATGACCACTAGTGTATTTTATTTATGCCTGTTTGTCGATCAACGCTCTGCGTTCCAACTAAAAAAGTAAGCTCCTAACGACAGGAATATAGCACTCATCAGTAATAGGCAATTAACGTGATAACTTATATCACCCAATGTTGCTCCTTCAGTGAGTATGGCTCTTGCGCCAGCCACCAGGTGGGTTAATGGTAAAAAGTCTGCAAGTATCTTTAGTGCTGAAGGCGCTCCTTCTAGGCTAAACCACACGCCCGAGAGCATCATCATAGGCCATGAAGATGCATTTAAGAGGCCACCAATTAATTCTTCACTTTTACTACGACTTGCGACTAATAAACCTAAACTAATTAGACAAAAGGCACCCAGTGATCCGATGATAAATAAATCAAAGTAACTTCCCAACATAAAGAAATTGAAGATTAAATTACAGCCACTAAAAACAACTGTCGACATAAACATCACAATAAATAAACGCGAAAACAGTTGCGCTGAAACAAATTCGAAGGCTGATAATGGAGTCGCTTTCAACCGTTTAAGCACCGCATTTTTTCGATAACGAACAATGACATAACCAACGCCAAATAAGCAGCTAAACATCATATTCATACCTAAGATGCCAGGAAGTACCCAATCAACATAGCGTATTTTTTTTCCTTTAGTTTTAAAACGCTCATAATTGCCAAGCTTATCGCTAAATATTTTTTCAACTAGGTAACTTTTTGTCGATTCATCATTAACCCAATACTGTTTGTTTTGAGTATCAATAACCAAATCGATGCTGTGGCGACTGAGTTTAGTCTTAGCGATTTCAATATTTTTGTATGAAATAAAGTCAATGTATCGTGTATTTTTAAATGATTCTTCTAATGTTTGTTCTTGAGAGTTGTTTATTTTTTCCAACCAACCTACCTTATAAGCAGGTCGACCATCCCCAGAAAAAATCAGTGAAAAGCCCACTAATAACAAAACAGGAAAGAATAAGTTCCAACCTAATGATGATTTATCACGAAAAAATTCAATATTACGCGCTTTAAAAACAGCAAAAAAACGTTTTATATTCATGATCCCTCTCTTAGGGAATGCCCCGTTAAGTGCAAAAATAAATCATCAAGATTAGCTGACTTAACATGTAAGCCTGCAAGAGAAACTTTATTGCTCATTAACATGGCAAGTGTTTGTTCAACTTTACGTGTTGTAATTTCAACTCGTCCAGTGTGTATTTTCCAACTATTTTTTTCAATTAAACTCAAGGGTACTTGTTCAGTAGGCAAGTATATGAATACTTCACTAAAGTGCTTATTCAATAATTGATGTGGCGTTCCTGCTTCAATTATTTTTCCTTGATCCATAATCACAATATCATCACACAGTTGCTCTGCTTCATCCATATAGTGAGTTGTTAAGATTATTGTTTTATTCTGCGCTTTAATATTTTTTATTAATTGCCAGAAGTTTCGTCGTGCATGAGGATCTAACCCCGTTGTAGGCTCATCTAAAAAAATAATATCTGGATCATTAATAAGGGCTAAAGCGAGAAGTAACCGCTGTCTTTGACCACCGGACAGTAAACGATTATCACGGTTTAAAAAATCACTTAAATCGCAAAGCTCAATAATTTTATCTTGTGCTAGTGTTTGTTGGTAAAAGGATGAAAATAAATTTAAGGTTTCTTTCACCGTTAAAAAATCTTGCAGTGCTGTGTGTTGAAACTGAATGCCTATTTGCTGTGAAATACTTTCATCTACTTTCTTTCCTTGAAATTCTTGACCCTGATATATAACTTGACCAGCCGTTGGAGGGATAATCCCCTCCATTATCTCTATTGTAGTTGTTTTGCCAGCCCCATTGGGCCCTAATAAACCAAAGCAATGACCTTGCTGAACTGTAAAACTAATATTATCAACCGCTTTTATATCTTTATATTCTTTCGTTAAGTCTTGTACACAAATAGCAACACTCATGCTTGCATATCTCAATAAATATATTTCTGACTTTATTGTACTGAACTTAGTATAAATAACATTACATTTCAACAAATGATAACAATTATCATTTGCATTTAATGAATTAATAGTTTACTTTATAGTTATAGGCAAAAACATTCAAAACAGATTTAACAAGCTGTGCTTTGAATAAAAGCCGGTTTTCATTCAAATTAATTCAAGCAATTTTTCAATATTTTTATTAACTTGGTATAAGTTAAGTATTAAAAGGAAGTGATTATGACATCAGCATTTACTACCGAAAAATCAACAAGCAAAGTTCAAGTTGAGCTATCTAGCCATCTGCTAAAGCAATTACTTAAATCAGGTATCTTACATGGAGAAGACTTTAAATGTCTCAATGCTAGCGCAAAACAAGTTATTTGGCAGGTTTTACTAGCATCGAGTACTGATAACAGGGAAAATAATTTATGTGCCTAAAAGTCTCTTCAGAGTTCAAACAACTAGAGAACTGGTTAAACATATTGATAGCAACGTATGGCGAGCACCCAACACGTGGTCTAGCCAAAATAATCAACTATTATTTAAACAGGTTATTACATCACAACGATATTCATTTTGATGGTGACAAACGCTGCGACTATTTATCAATGCAAAAATATTGGTTATGGCAAATTAAAAACTAAATTATAGGGCTGCTTTAATATTAGCTCTTAAAAACTGTTCTAATGTTTTTTTACCCGTAAACCGATAATTATCGCAAACTTCATTGATACTGAACTTTTGCATAACTCTTGCTATCAAAATAGATAAAACATGTTCACTGATATTTTGATAACATACTTGCTGTTTCAGCCACTGGTGTATACTAAAAACGCAGGTAGAGTATTGTCGATATCCACGAGCAAATGCTTCAACATTTGCCTTATCAAGGGTACTTAATTCTACTAATAATGATTTCGGGCAATGTTTTAAAATTAATAAAGTTAAATCTATCGCGAGGTATTTATATTCTTCTACCAGTAAATAATCAAAACTTCGATAAAACTCAAGGTTTATAGTTTTTAGCTCGTCCACCACATTTTTTGAAAGCGCTCTCAATACCAATGCCGATCGCTCACCACTTGCCTTATCTTTACTAAAACCTATTCTGACTAATTTAAACTCACTAGCAAACCAAAAGGAAAGTAAGGCTTTACTTGCACCAAAACTCGATGCTAAATAATCAGCGCCTTGTCTTTCAGCAAAAACAGATATTTCATTCAAAAAAAGTGTGCCAATTCCTTGCTGTTGCAATTTCGGATGAACTGCAATTCTCATCACTCTAATATAATGATAATCAAATGCTTGCTCAATGCCGCAGTGGGTTAGTAAAGATTGAGGGGTAAAGTGATTCTTTAAACGCCTTTTACTTTGCTTAATAGCGTTAAGCTCAACCTCAGTTACACCTTGATTATTAAATTTCCCTTCATTTATTAATAGAGCAACGGCAACTACCTGCTCGCGTTGGCCATCAATAGACATATAACAAACAAGCTGTACTTGCTCATTATCGAGTAACATCTGCACATCACTCGGCTTCGTTTGATAATGCGCGGTGACTAATACCGCAAAAACTTGTTTTAACAAGCTTTCATCAGCAAGCAGATCTTCTGAAGAAAAATATTTAAGCTCAAAATGATTATCTTTTTTCACACCAGACAAGTTATAAGTGTTTTTATATAACTTAGGCAACTCGGCATTCAAAAGACATGAATCAAAAACCAGTTGCTCTAATGGGTCACCTACTCGCCATCTAATCGGCTCATTAATATGTAAATTACAGTATTTTGGGAAAGATGCTTGAAGAATCCCTTTAAATTTTAAACTAAAGCCTCGCCCAGCACCTTCATAACCATGAATGGTACTAGCAAAAACTAAGCGAGAATAGTGAGACAGTAGTTGTTCGAGTAAATAAACAGGTATTGTTGCGGCTTCATCAATTAAAAGTAAACTTGCTTTTGACTTTAATTTAAGTAATTGATCAATTGGGATAAATTCAACAATATTGCTAAATGCTACAAATTGATAACCTTGTTGTTCTCCTATAGGGAAGCTAGCAGCTAATTGTTTAAAAAACACTTGCACTGAACTAAAGTCAGCTGATGTGATAACAATATGGAGTTTATTATCATTTTGAGCAACTTCTAATAGTTGAGCACAAGCAATAGCTAATGCTGATGATTTTCCTCTCCCTCTGTCTGCTGTTAAAACTAATGGTCGTTTACTTTTCCCTTTAACAACATTAATAATGCTATCAACTGCATTTACTTGCTCTTGGGTAATACAGCCGTAGATAAAACCTTGTGAATTTGACTCATCAAGAGTGTTTATTTCATGCCTAACACTAATATTATTTATTTTTTTTACTAAAGGAAAATTAAGTAATTTTTGTTCAAGAACTACATGTTGTGAGTAGTCGGTAAGTAGACTAAAAAATCGTTTATAAAAGTAGCTTTGTTGAGTATAGGGCATATCATTTATCAATAGAAATAGTATACCGCCTCCGACAAGCGTCCCCGACAATGCTGCAATGGCATCTGCATTCAATTGCTCTGATGTAAAGACGAGGTAATTACTTTCAGTACCTAATCTTTGACGAAAGTTTTTTGGTGCAACATTCGCTTCAAGCAGCGCATTTCCACCATAAACTAACCATTCTTTGTTCGTGGGGCTTTGCTCATAATGGTTAAAAGACTCAATTGAATATAATAAGGAGATTGCCCAATTATCTTCACCAGAGAGTACAATTAATCTTCGTTCATTGAGTACTTTTGCCTGTTGCTGAAAAGCATAAAACCATTGAGAAAACTGAGAATTTTCCATACTATCTTTAGTTAAAAAATCATGTTGAATAACCCTATGTTAACTTAATATTGACTATAGCAATAAAAGAAATTATAAAATTTTATTGAAAATCCACTATTCCTTGCTTATGTTTGTATTCAGAACATGTTTTTTAAAGAGTAAAGCGAATGGCTGATGATGATAACTTTTTAGATGATATTGAGAATGTTTCTGAGCGTGAGGAAGCTATTGAACAAGAAGGCGATATAGAATCTAATGAAATTAGTAGTGAAGATGAACTAGAGCAAACTCAGCGAAATTTACTTGCAAGAAAGCGAATCGACGACTTGTTAGAACAAAAAAGGCTGCGTGAATTACTCGATGACTCTGATGATTGGTAGTTTTTATATAAATTATACCTAATAGTCTAACTATTATATTAGTTTTATGTTGTCAAAACCTGATAAAATCATAATAAGAATCCCCTTTTTAATATGATTTAACCTATGACGTTATATGAAAAAATCCGTTGTTTATTTACTTTTGGTCAAGGCGTAGCTTTACCATTACCTGAGATATCCTCTGATTCAACCCCTACAGAGCTTTTTACCCAGTGGTTTAATGATGCTAACAAATCAGGGATTTTATTACCTGAAGCAATGTCTGTTAGTAGTTGTAGTAGTGACGGACAACCAAGTTCACGAATGGTTTTACTTAAACATTTCGATGAGCGAGGTTTTGTTTTTTTTACTAACTATGGCAGTAGAAAAAGCCACGAGTTAGTTGAAAACAATAAAGTAGCCTTACTTTTCCATTGGAATGTATTACAGAGACAGATCCGTATAGAAGGTACTGTTGAAAAAGTTACAATGCAAGAGTCTGCCGATTATTTTCATAGTAGGGATAGGGGCAGTCAGATTGGCGCTTGGGCATCAAAACAAAGTAAAAAACTTACTCATGATAAAGAATTAATAGAGCGCATGGAAAGTTTTAAGAAAAAATACAATGAAGGGGAAGTACCTCACCCTGAATTTTGGGGTGGATGGCGTATAAAGCCAACATACATCGAGTTTTGGCAAGGTCGTGCAAGTCGCTTACATGACAGAGTATGTTTTGAGAAGAAAGATGATGGTTGGCAAAACTTTAAGCTTCACCCTTAAGAATTATTATTCTATATCCAGAGTAAAGACTTAAACCTCGCCATTCAAGGCGAGGTTATATAAACCTAGATACCACTAATTGCGGCAATAGCAACTGCGGTGTTATACATAATGGTAGTCGCACTTGTCCAGAGCGTTAAGTTATTCATGTATTCTGAATCAAGTGGCACTACAAGCGTATCCCCAGGCTGCATATCAGCGCTGGCATTAGCAGCAAACCAATTACTTTTAGCAATCATTTTTATAGCACCATTAGCAGAGATAATATAGATACGATCTTCATCTGCGCGCTTTTTGCTACCACCGCTTTTTGCTAAATAATCTTCAGCAGATAAGCTTTCATCAAAAATGTGTGACGCAGGAACCTGTACTTGACCAATAACGTTTACAGAGTTCTTTAAGGATGGGACATAAAGTACATCTCCTCCCTCTAGCATAACATCATAATTATTTTGCTGAACCACTCGCTCTAAGTCTAATACTAGACGACCAACCGGTTGCACTTTAATGATATCACTAAGCAATGCTTGTATCTCAGCGTTAGATTGAGTGAAGTTACTATCAGATAATGATTTTGATGCTATTTCAACCCGTAAATCATCACTCAATTTAACAAGGTTTTCTTTTTCCAGCTTTTTCAATTTGACTCGGGTAAAAACTGATGATTCTTGATGCGCAAAGTCAGTAAAACCACCGGCTTTAGTAATAATATCGGATAACGTTTCACCTCGACGTATTGTGTATCGCCCTGGGAATACAAACTCTCCTTTTAACTCTACAATTAAGTTTTCACTCCAAGAAGGGATTTTATGCACATTCAAACGATCTTTACTTTGTAATAAAATATTGGCATCGATATTCCCCTTCAACACAGAGGCTAATTCAACATGCTTCGATATTTTTTTAACTGAAATGCCTTCTAGTTGATTACGTGTTAATTCTGCTCGTGCTAAGTAAGCTGATTCTTGAAAACCGCCTGCTGCTGTGATTAAACTATCAACGCGTGCATCTTTAACTAACGGATAAATACCTGGGTATTTCACTTGCCCATCAACCTCAACTAATTGCAAAGGTTGCCCCGCAGCAGCTTGTCGTTTTAATTGGTCTATAACAGGAAGTAATAAACGCTGACGTGAAAATGATGATAACTTATTTACTTGTGTGGTTTGTAAATTATCACTTTTAATTGCTTCAATAGAATTATTTACTAACTGTTCTTTTTTCGCTTCAGCAACTGATGATGAATGCGTAAAAATAATAATTTTATCTTTAGGCTGAAGTAATAAATTATCTTTTGAATTAGTATCAAGTAAAGCCTTAGCTAAACTAAACTGCAGTACATATATTTCTCTTGCATTATTTAGTTCTCTAACAATAATCGAATATTGTAAGTCTGCTTGTAATAGCACATGAGTTTCAATTTCAGGCAGTACATCAGAGATTTTTTGCCCGCTAAACCATTGATACTTTCCTGGTTTAGTAATAGCTCCCTTCAAAGTAATTGCATTTGTAGTAAGTGATATTTTAGGCGTACGAATATAATCAGTTTTTTTAATATTAATTTCATCACCAGAAGAAACTTTTTTATTTAAAACGAGTTTATCTGTAAGATCTAAGTTTATGCCTCTTCGGTAACTATTATCACTGTAACGAGTTAACTCGCTATACTTTAAATAAGCAGAAGGAAGAACGCCACCAGACATTCTCAATATATCCTGAAAGGTTTCACCTTCAATTAATTCATAAACTGCAGGCCTTCTAACTAATCCTTTAATCGTTACACTCTTTTCTACTGGTGGAATAAAAACAACATCTCCTGATTGTAATAATAAGTCATTTGTTGAATCACCATGAATAAGAAGATCATATAAATCTAGCTGAGTTACCAATTTACCAGAGCGCTTTAATTGTATATTTCTCAATGAACCAATATTACTGATTCCACCAGCTGCAAATAATGCATGAGTAATGCTTGATAATGAACTTAATGTATAAGGGCCGGGTTTATATGCATCGCCTAAAACGAACACCCTCATAGAACGCAACGAGGCCATGCCAATAACGACATCAACCCCAATTATTTTTTCTTTAATTTTAGCGACAAGTAATGTCTTCATTTCACTAAAAGATAATCCTGCAACAGAAAAAGGACCATGAGATGGAAAAACAACATCACCTTCTCGATTGATATCTAACTCTAATTCAATATTTTCTTTACCAAAAACTTGAATAGATATTCTATCTCCTACTCCCAATATATAGTTTTCTGGAATGGCAATATCTGAAGTTGGCGAAAAGGTAGAAGGAGCATTAGCAAATACATCATAACCAAATGACTTGATTTTTTTTGATTTATTAATTGCATTTACAGGAAGCTTACGAGCACTCCCCTCAAACTCAGTACCTCTAGCATAAACAGGGGTTGCTACATTTGAGTTACTTTGCTGATTAGTGGATAGTTGTCCTTTAATTGCATTTAAATCAACCCCCATACTTTTTGCCAGCGTTTGTTGCTGAGATGCAGGTAAACGTTTAAATTGCTCTATTTGCGCTTGACTCACTTGAGCTGCAAAAGCAGGGTTTAAAAATAAAACTAAAAATAAGGACAGTAAAATTAAAACTGTATTATATTTTTTTAGTATGATTTTCATTATTGCCAGAGACTCCTGCATTGCTCATTATTAAAAAAGTTATTAGATGATTAGTAAACGCTTATCATTATAAAATATTATTTAGTTAAATACCGCTAATAGCTGCAATAGCAACTGCTGTGTTATACATAATTGTGGTAGCGCTCGTCCATAAAGTTAAATTATTCATGTACTCAGAATCAAGAGGCACTACAACAGTATCACCAGGCTTCATATGATTACCAGCATCACTTGCAAACCAGTTACTGTTTTCCATTAGTTTTATACTGCCATTCGCTGCAATGATATAAATTCTCTCTTCATCAGCACGTTTTTTACTGCCACCACTTTGTGCTAAATAATCTTGTGCTGTTAAATTTTTATCGTAAATATGGGAGGAAGTAACTTGTACTTGCCCAATAACATTGACTGAATTTTTCATGGTGGGGACATAAAGCACATCACCATCTTCAAGTAATATATCGTACTCATTATCTTTAACTACTTTGGGTAAGTTTAATACTAAACGCCCTACCGGTTGTAATTTAGTTAAATCATCTAACATCGCTTGTACTTCACTATAGGATTGCGAGTAATTACTATCAGATAATGATTTAGAGGCCATTTCAACACGTAAGTCACTAGAGAGTTTGACAAGGTTTTGTAGCTCAAGCGCTTGTAATTTCAAGCGTGTAAACACAGAGCCCTGTTGATGAGCAAAGCGAGTAAAGCCACCTGCTTTCGCAATTAAATCTGATAGTTTTTCACCACGACGAATGGTGTACTTACCAGGAAAAACAAACTCACCACGTAGCTCAACCACATGGTTTTCACTCCAGGCCGGAATTTGGTGGATGTTTAATCGATCTTTGCTTTGTAGTAAAATATTATCTTTTTCTTCACCTTGCAGTGCTGCTGCTAAATTGATCGAAATTGAACGTTTATTAACAAATTGACTACGTACTTGATTTCGAGTGAGTTCTGCACGATCAATATAAGCAGACTCTGTTAAACCACCAGCAGCCGTAATAATGTCATTTATACGACCATTTTTAGCAAGAGGGTAAACGCCCGGAAATTTAACTGAGCCATCTATTTCAACAAGTTGAATAGGTTTCCCTGAGCCACCTTGATTTTTTAACTTTTGAATAATGGGTAGTAATAAGCGCTGACGAGAAAAAAGAACAAGTTCTTTAATATTAGTTTCTTCTTCAACTTCTCCACCTGACAATTGAAGAATTGATTTATTAACCAGTTTATCGGTTTCATCAACATCTACTTCTGTTAATTTATTTGAATGCTCATATTTTTGCCAAAACTGCTTCACTTTAAATTTATCTTTAGCTAGTTGTTGTTCTTTCTTAAAAAGTTCTTCCTGAGTATAAGCAAGCATATCAAGAGATAAGTTATCTTCAGCTAATTTAGATACACGTGAAAACACTAACACTTTATCATTTGCTTGTAGCAAAATATTATCATTTGATTCTGGGCTAGTAATCGCTTTAGCTAACCCAAATTGCAAAATTTCTATGTTGCGAGCAAGATCGACCTCTCGAATAATGAGACTATAATTTAGGTCTGCATTAGCCAATAGATGTGAATTAACGCTGGGAAGCAAGTCCGTAACTTTTTGCCCTTGTTTCCATTGATATTTTCCTGGTCGTGTCAATGCACCAATTAACGTAATTGATTGAGAAAACATATCACCGGCTTTCATTACTCGAACAAAATCACCTGCCTGTACTTTAGAAGACAATTCACCTTTATTGGTAAAATCAACGTTTACAACACTACGTAGATTATTTTGATTATAGCGTTCAACAATTGTTGATTGTGCATATGCACTTGGTAATAACCCACCAGCCATTTCTAACACATGAGAGAAGTCATCCCCTTCTACCAATTCATAAATGGCAGGACGACGCACTTCACCTTCAATGGATACCCTTTTACCTACAGGGGCTATAAAAACCACATCTCCAGACTGTAATAAAACATCATTACTCGAATCACCTCGAATAAGTAAGTCGTATAGATCAAGCGTTTTAATCAATTTTCCCGCACGTTTAAGTTGTATGTTACGTAAACTTCCAATATCACTAATGCCACCTGCGGCAAAAATAGCATGAGTTACACTCGATAATGAACTTAAGTTATATGTACCAGGCTTATAGGCCCCACCTAAAACAAAGACTCTCATTGAACGTAATGAAGCCATACCGACGGCAACATCGACGCCAATTATTTTCTTTTTAATTTTCGTTTTGATTAAACGTTTCACTTCTGCAAAAGATAAGCCGGACACAGAAAAAGGTCCTTGAGATGGGAAAATTATTTCTCCTTCTCTATTTACTCTGTCTCTTATACACATCTGACGCTGCCGACGAAGGG
>CAJXUT010000101.1 GCA_913061365.1 uncultured Colwellia sp. | reverse complement strand
ATCAAACGATGATCGAACGCTTTCAAACGAATGCGAATTCTTTGATTTGACATGAAGACAAATCCCCTTTTAAAAGAACAAAAAAATACATCCCTCTGCTTCCTTATGTGCCGGAAGGGGGTGTATTAACTAAAAACATTCAACCCAAAATTAGGGTTGCTGTATCAAAAAATAACTTTTTGTTATTATTTGAGCTTGCTTACCTTTGAATTAACTTCAAATTATGTAAACAAATCACACACAGTTCACCTGAATGTGGATGCGTATTATACCTAGGTTTATAAATTGAGCAAGTAATTATTTTATTGCTCTATTTTTTGGTGTTAACGCTACTCATTAGTTGGCTAGAGCCGAAAATAGAAATACAGCTATTCAGCCGCTATAACCGTTATTTATTTGACTAGTTTAACTGCAAATATGAGTTCCTCTATATAATGTATAACATAAAGTTTTAAAGGCTAAGTAAATAGAGGTAGATTATTAGCTTCTCTTATTTACAAAGTATCATTTGGATTATCATAAAGATGCTATAAGAAAGATATGAGTGTTAATTACACATAAGAATGCTCTTTTTATGTAACAAAAAAGTACCGTCCAGAAAATAGCTGAATATAAAACTCATAAATAATACAGGGTTTATCATTTCTCAATCATTAAAGATGTGGATTATTACTGCCATAATTCTATTAGTTATATACTTAGGGTTTTATACTTTTTTCTTATTTCAAGACGAATTCTGCAGATTATTTATACTATTTACAATTTGTTTACCAATTTTCTATCGATCCTTGTCGAGTAATGTTATACTCGCGCGCAAATTTTCAACAAGTTCTACTTTTTACCTTATATATGTATAAGAAGAAAAAAGCAGAATAGACATTAACTAAATAGAGTAAAGTAATGGCAGATTTATCCAAATACAGAAACATTGGTATTTTCGCTCACGTTGATGCGGGTAAAACCACAACAACTGAACGTATCCTAAAACTTACAGGTCAGATCCATAAAACTGGTGAAGTACATGACGGTGAGTCAACGACTGATTTCATGGAACAAGAAGCTGAGCGCGGTATTACTATCCAGTCTGCAGCAGTAAGCTGTTTTTGGAACGATCACCGTTTCAACGTTATCGATACTCCTGGTCACGTTGATTTCACAGTTGAAGTTTACCGTTCACTTAAAGTTCTTGATGGTGGTGTTGGTGTATTCTGTGGTTCTGGTGGTGTTGAACCACAATCAGAAACTAACTGGCGTTACGCGAACGATTCAGAAGTTGCACGTATCATCTTCGTAAACAAATTAGACCGTTTAGGTGCTGATTTCTACCGTGTTGTTAAACAAACTCAAGACGTATTAGGTGCTAACCCACTTGTTATGGTTTTACCAATTGGTGAAGAAGATGAGTTTACTGGTGTTGTTGACCTTCTTACTCGTAAAGCATGGGTATGGGATGACACAGGTCTTCCTGAAAACTTTGAAATTCAAGATGTTCCTGCTGACATGGTTGATAAAGTAGAAGAATACCGTGAAATGCTTCTTGAAACTGCACTTGAGCAAGATGATGAGCTTTTCGAAGCCTATTTAGAAGAAGGTGTAGAACCTTCTATGGAAGATATCAAACGTTGTATCCGTAAAGGTACACGTACTATGGACTTCTTCCCTACTTACTGTGGTTCTGCTTTCAAAAACAAAGGTGTTCAAAACATTCTTGATGCTGTTGTTGATTACTTACCATCACCTACAGAAGTTGATGCTCAACCTCTTACTGATGAAGAAGGTGAACCTACTGGCGCAGTAGCAACTGTTTCTGCCGATGAATCATTCAAAGCATTAGCATTTAAAATCACAGATGACCGTTTTGGTACATTAACTTTCGTACGTATCTACTCTGGTACATTGAAGAAAGGCGATACCATTCTTAACGCTGCTACAGGTAAAACTGAGCGTGTTGGCCGTATGTGTGAAATGCAAGCTGATGACCGTAACGAACTTACTTCAGCACAAGCTGGTGATATCATCGCGATTGTTGGTATGAAGAGTAACGTTCAGACAGGTCACACACTATGTGATCCTAAAGATCCTATCGTTTTAGAAGCGATGGTATTCCCTAAGCCGGTAATTTCAATTTCAGTTAAGCCTAAAGATAAAGGTTCTACAGAGAAAATGGGTATTGCTATCGGTAAAATGGTTGCAGAAGATCCTACTTTTAAAGTTGAAACTGATGAAGATTCAGGCGAAACAATTTTATCTGGTATGGGTGAGCTTCACTTAGATATCAAAGTAGATATTCTAAAACGTACCTACGGTGTTGAATTAGAAGTTGGTAAGCCACAAGTTGCCTACCGTGAAACAATTACTGCAGAGATTGAAGATTCTTACACACATAAGAAACAATCTGGTGGTTCTGGTCAGTTCGGTAAAATTGATTACCGTATCAAGCCTGGCGAACCTGGTTCTGGTTTTGTATTTAGCTCTGTTGTTGTTGGTGGTAACGTTCCTAAAGAATTCTTCCCAGCAATCGAGAAAGGCTTCAAAGGCATGATGGAAACTGGTGTTCTTGCTGGCTTCCCTGTACTTGACGTTGAAATTGAATTATACGATGGTGGTTTCCATGCGGTTGATTCATCTGCTGTTGCATTTGAACTTGCTGCTCGTGGTGCTTTCCGTCAATCAATTCCAAAAGCTGGCGCTCAGTTAATTGAACCTATCATGAAAGTTGATGTGTTTACTCCTGATGATCACGTTGGTGATGTTATTGGTGATTTAAACCGTCGTCGTGGCATGATCGGTGGTCAAGACGCTGGTGTTTCTGGTGTTCGTATTAAAGCTGACGTACCTCTTTCAGAAATGTTCGGTTACATCGGATCTTTACGTACTATGACATCTGGCCGTGGTCAATTCTCAATGGAATTCTCTCACTACATGCCTTGTCCTAACAATGTAGCTGAAGAAGTAATTGCAGAAGTTAAAGCTGCAAAAGCTGCTAAAGACGCTGCTAGAAAATAATTAACGCTTCTCTTTAAAAGGAATTGTTAATTTAAAAGCCCACCTTCTTTTTAATGTGGGCTTTTTTGTGCCTGTTATTTAGGTATTAATGTATATCTCATTAAATCTTTTTACGAACAGATCAAAAAAGGGCTGATAATTTCTTATCAGCCCTTTCATATTAATAACTTTCTTGAACTAAGAAGTATTAACTCTTTTGTTCACGCTCAATAGCGCGATAAGCGATATCTGTTCTAAATTCTACGCCTTGCCATGTCACTTGGTGCAACAGCTCATAAGCAAGCTGTTGTGCTTCAGTAACCGTATTACCTAACGCAGTAGCACAAAGAACACGACCACCATTAGTTGTTACTTCACCTTGAGCATTTAACTTAGTACCTGCATGAAAGGTTTTAGCTGCTGTGTTGGTGTTAGTATCAAGACCTGAAATCACGTCACCTTTAGGGTAGCTTGCTGGGTATCCTTGTGCTGCAAGCACAACACCTACTGCCGCACGACTATCAAAGTCAGCTGTTACTTTATCTAATTCACCACGGGTTGCAGCAAGACAAAGTTCAACAATATCTGATTGTAAACGCATCATAATAGGCTGAGTTTCTGGATCACCAAAACGACAGTTATATTCTATTACATTTGGCGTTCCGTCAGCAGCAATCATTAAACCTGCATATAAGAAGCCACTGTAAGGTGCATCTTCATTAGCCATGCCTTCTACTGTTGGCATAATTACTTCATTCATAATGCGATCATGTATTTCAGGCGTTACTACTGGCGCTGGTGAGTAAGCACCCATACCACCTGTATTAGGACCTAAGTCACCATTAAGTGCGCGTTTATGATCTTGGCTCGTTGCCATAGGTAAAACATTTTTACCATCAACCATTACAATAAAGCTTGCTTCTTCACCTTCTAGAAATTCTTCAACGACCACACGGTGCCCTGCATCACCAAAAGCATTACCTGCTAACATATCTGTAATAGCATCTTCTGCTTCAGATAACGTAAGTGCAACTATTACACCCTTACCTGCTGCTAAGCCATCGGCTTTAACTACAATTGGTGCACCTTGTTCACGTACGTAAGCAAGTGCAGGTTCAACTTCAGTAAATTTAGCGTAACTTCCCGAAGGGATTTTATTTCGTTCAAGAAAATCTTTGGTAAAAGATTTAGAACCTTCAAGTTGCGCTGCTTTTGCGCTTGGACCAAAGATAGCTAAGCCTTGTGCTTGAAAAGCATCCACAACACCATCAACTAATGGCTGCTCTGGACCCACAATAGTTAATGTAACGTTTTCACTTTGTGCAAAGGCAACAAGCGCTTCATTATCACTAACATCTATAGATACATTTTCTAACTTGTCTTCAATCGCGGTCCCAGCATTACCTGGAGCTACAAATACTTTAGTAACTTGACTAGACTGAGCCGCTTTCCATGCTAGAGCATGCTCACGACCACCTGATCCTATAACTAAAATTTTCATTATATTTCCTATTTTATCTCTTATTTACTATTTACTTAACCGCGCTAAACACTATAGGTAAGGCGAGAAAGCTATTGTTTGTTTTTTTCTTTAAAATCACTAAAACGAGTATTTTCAGGTTTGATAAATTTTAACGTCATTCGATCACTTTCACCAATCGCTAAGTATTTTGCTTTATCTTTTTCACCTAAACGTAATACTGGTGGTAATGTCCACACACCTTTTGGATGTTGTGCTAGATCTTTAGCATTTGCATTAATCTCACTTGCACCAGCAAATCGAAAGCCCGCGGTCTTTGCTTGTTTAATTGTTTTAACTTCTGAAACATAACCAGCCGCTTTTTCAGGGGCAACACCAATAGGTAACCTATGTTCAACTACACCAAGTATGCCACCAGGTTTAAGTGCATTAAAGGCATCTTTAAAGACCTGCTCTACACCTTCATCTTTCCAGTTATGCAAGTTACGAAAAGTTAACACAAGATCAGCACTACCCTGCGGTGCTAATTCGCTTTGTTTGCGTGGTACAAAATCAGTTAATACCACTTCACTAAAAACAACATTAGAAGCTAATTTTTTTTCTAAACGCTTTCGTGAATTAGAATAATAGTTATCTTCGCCAGTATCAGGATAATGGGCACCGTAAAGTTTACCTTTACCTTTTAGCGCGGGAGCCAAAATCTCAGTATACCAACCACCACCGGGGGTAATTTCAACCACAGTCATGTCTGGTGTAAAACCAAAAAACTTTAAGGTTTCTACTGGATGACGGTATTGATCTCGGGCTTTGTTTTTAGTTGAACGATGCTCACCTGACACAGATTGTTCAAGCGCATTACTGCCATGGTCATGATTAGCATGTGCATAAACAGCCACGCTAGCCAAGGCACTGAGGCTAAGCGTTGAAGCAACGATTGTTGAAGTTAAAAGCGATTGTAAACTTTTTAATTTAGCCATAATATTTCCGTTAATTGTTGGTATTACTAAAAGATAATTAGTTATAGCAAATTTTAAACAAACAAGCAGCGTTGATTTTGTTACATATAATTAACAACCAACACTGCCCTAATATTTAACTAAACTTTGTATGTTAAATTTAATAAGTACTCTTTAAGTTGTTAAAAGTAACCTACAGAAGATTGCACGGAGCTGACGCTAGTCATTACTCCATACATCCTGTACTCCGCCTTACAGGCCATCCTTCGGATGTTCAAATTATTTCCCGAAGAATTTGTGAGTACATTCTACAACTAAATTACAACTAACAACGACAAGAATCTATATTAATGGCGGAAGTGACGCATACCTGTGAATACCATAGCAATGTTATGTTCATCAGCAGCAGCGATAACTTCATCATCACGCATAGAACCGCCCGGTTGAATTACCGCAGTAATACCCGCTTCTGCAGCAGCGTCTAAACCGTCACGGAATGGGAAAAATGCATCTGATGCCATTACTGAACCTTTCACTTCAAGATTCTCATCAGCCGCTTTAATACCAGCAACTTTTGCTGAATAAACACGACTCATTTGACCTGCGCCAACACCAATAGTTGAACTATTTTTAACGTAAACAATCGCATTAGATTTAACAAATTTTGCTACTTTCCAACAAAATTGTAAATCACGCATTTCATCTTCTGAAGGTTGACGTTTAGTCACAACTTTTAAGTCATCGCTTGTTACGCTGCCTTGATCAGTATCTTGTACCAATAAACCACCGTTAACGCGTTTAAAGTCAAAACCTGTAGTTTTAGTATCCCACTGACCACATTCTAATAAACGAAGGTTAGGCTTAGTTGCTACAACTTTTGCAGCTTCTTCAGAAATAGTTGGTGCAATAATAACTTCAACAAATTGACGAGAAACAATTGCTTCTGCTGTAGCTGCATCTAACTCACGATTAAAAGCAATAATGCCACCAAAAGCAGAAGTAGGATCCGTTTTATAAGCGCCTTCATAAGCCACTAAAATATCATCACCAATCGCAACACCACATGGATTAGCATGCTTAACAATAACACACGCTGGTTCGTCAAATTCTTTAACACATTCTAACGCCGCATCAGTATCTGCGATGTTGTTATAAGATAACGCTTTACCTTGTAACTGTGTTGCCGTAGAAACTGACGCTTCTTCAGGATTAGCTTCTTTATAAAAAGCAGCATCTTGATGAGAGTTTTCACCGTAACGTAAATCTTGTGTTTTAATAAATTGGCTATTAAAAGTGCGTGGGAACTTAGCTTTTTCATCAAATGATGCTGTTGCTTCTTTATCACCGTACGCTGGTAACATTTTACCAAAGTAGTTTGCAATCATACCGTCATAACTAGCTGTGTGCTCATAAGCAGCAATAGCTAAATCAAAACGTGTTTGATACGTTAATGAGTCATCATTGTTGTCTAATTCAGTTAATACACGATCGTAATCGCTAGCATTTACAATAATAGTAACATCTTTATGGTTCTTAGCAGCTGCACGAACCATTGTTGGGCCACCAATATCAATGTTTTCAATGGCATTTTCTAAGGTACAATTTTCATCGCTAACAGCATTAGCAAAAGGATATAAATTAACCACAACCATATCAATTGCATTGATATCATTTTCTGCCATCACGCCTTCATCTGTACCACGACGCGCTAAAATGCCGCCATGTACTTTAGGGTGTAATGTTTTAACACGACCATCCATAATTTCTGGGTGACCTGTGTAATCAGACACTTCAGTTACTTTGATGCCATTTTCAGCTAATAGTTTTGCAGTACCACCAGTAGAAAGAAGATCAACACCTTTCTCACTTAAGCGACGAGCAAATTCAACAATACCTGCTTTATCAGAAACACTTAATAGTGCGCGTTTAATTGGACGTGGAGTATCCATTTTGTATGCTTACCTTATTAGTAAATTAATTTAAATAGAGGTTAAAAATCATAAATATTAAAAAATAAAAGCACCCTAGGGTGCTTTTATTTGGCAGGGTAACCCTGCCTGAGTATTAGTTCATACCGTATTTTTTTAATTTCTTACGTAATGTACCACGATTGATACCTAGTAAGTTTGCAGCTCTTGTTTGATTACCGCGTGTATACATCATCACTTCTTCTAACATTGGCGCTTCTATTTCGCTTAATACAAGGTCATACATATCATCAACGTCATTACCATTTAACTGCTTTAAGTAGTTATTGATTGCTATTTTAGCTTGAGTACGCAAAGGAGACGTTTTAGTTTGCGTTTGGATATCACCAGTGATAAATGGAGAAGAAATATTTTGTTCGAACATAGTGTACAACTCTTTCTATTAATATAAATAAAACAATCAACTGCTCATTAATGAACAAATTGATCAAAACAAAGGCTTAACATCTCAAGCTGTTCGCTTGTTGACGATAAACCATTAAAATTAGCTCTAAAAGCTTTGCCTTGATTACCTGCAAACTGCAGAGTAAAACCTTCACCCACTTCTTCACCTAGTAAAGCTAGTGAATGAACATACCAAGACATATGTTTACGAGCGATTCTCACGCCCATGTAGTCACCATAAAACTGATGTAATTCCTTTACATGTCCAATTAAAATTGAACGTACCTCATTCACTGAGGGAGCAGGTAATTTGGTTCCTGTTTTCAAAAAATGATTAATTTCTCGAAAAATCCAAGGTCGCCCTTGAGCACCTCGGCCAATCATTATGGCATCAGCACCGGTATAGCTTAAAACCTGCTCAGCTTTCTCTACCGACGTAATATCACCATTAGCTACAACAGGTATTGATACGGCTTCTTTAATTGCTTTAATCGTGTCGTACTCTGCACAGCCTTTATAAAAGTCATTACGAGTGCGACCATGTACAGCTAACGAAGCAATACCGTTATCTTGAGCAATTTTTGCTATTTCAATACCGTTACGGCTATTTTCACACCATCCTGTGCGAATTTTTAACGTAACCGGAATATCTACCGAATTCACCACAGATTTCACAATTTGCTCAACCTGCGCTGGTTCTTTTAATAAAGCAGAACCCGCTAATTTTTTATTTACCTTTTTTGCTGGGCACCCCATATTGATATCAATAATTTGTGCGCCATTATCAGCATTAATTTTCGCTGCAAAAGCTAACTCGTCAGCACAACTACCCGCAATTTGTACACTGCGAATTCCGGCATCATCACTATGAAGCATTCTTAGTTTTGACTTTTCGGTATTCCATACTTTCGGATTTGACGACACCATTTCTGATACCGCTAAACCTGCACCTAATCGACAACATAACTCACGAAAAGGTTGATCAGTAATTCCAGCCATTGGGGCTAGAAAAACGTTACTGTCAAATTGATATGAACCGATTTTCAAACCATCACCACACTGACTACTTTTTGAGCTACTATTCAAAAGGGCGCTAAGTTTACGTGTTTTTTTGTGAGTTGAAAAGCATAGAATTTAAACAAAAGTTGTTTTTTTATCAGTTTTTAATATTGACTTTTAACAAAGTATTGTTGTGCGTGTTTTTCATACAATTATTCATCAAATTTTCCTGTATTTCTCACCTGTAAAATAGAATGATGAAAGGATAACTGTGTTGAACAAGTAACATTAATGGTTAATATATTAAGTATAATAAGGGGTGTGAGGAGTTTTGGAATAAAAGTTATAGAAGAGGTATAACTAATTTATTACGACGTAATGTTCAACCTCAGTCAGATGATGTTGATATAACCAATGGCAATTTGAGTCGTTGCACCATTAGTTAATCATATAGATTAGTACATTTGAACAAAACTAATTGGCTTTCTTTTGTCCATTAAGACGAACCCACTCTTCTTGAACAGTAACAGGTTCCATATCACACCATTGACCATAAATGGTTTGTAGATTGTCAGCTTGTTCTTCTAATACACCTGATAACGCAAGTAACCCTTGATCACCCACAAACTCAATAATAGTTGGTGCGAGTTCGCGTAATGGACCCGCTAAAATATTAGCCACGACTACATCTGCTTTTAAGGTAGGTTGATCTTTGGGTAGATAAAGTTCTAGTCTATCGTCAACATTATTTCGTTTTGCATTGGCAAGGCTTGCTTGTAATGCCTGTGGGTCAATATCAATACCGATAACTTTTTTCGCACCTAGTTTAAGCGCAGCCAAAGACAAAATTCCTGAGCCACAGCCAAAATCAACGACTGTTTTATCTTTTAAGTTTAAGCCGTCAAGCCAAGTTAAACACAATGCTGTTGTAGGATGCGTACCTGTTCCAAATGCTAAACCGGGATCTAACATAACATTAACGGCTTCTGGCTCTGGAACATCACGCCAGCTAGGGCAAATCCACAAGCGATCACCAAATTTCATCGGATGAAAGTTATCCATCCATTCGCGTTCCCAATCTTTATCTTCAAGTTGTTCAAGTTTATAACGCATCTCTGCTTTATCTGGATGAATACTTTGTAAATATTGAATGACTTTATCCATATCATGACTTGCTTCAAATAACCCCATAACTACAGTATTTGACCAATAAATCACTTCATCACCTGGTAGCGGTTCATATATAGGTGTATCTTTTGCGTCTATAAAAGTAACGGCTTGTGATCCACATGCAACTAACCAGTCACTGTATTTTTCTGCTGTTTCTTCATTAGCGCTTAATCTAAGTTGTATCCAAGGCATTTCAATATTCCAATAATAAGTGTTCTTGCTTTATACCCAAACCGGTTGAAGATGCATATTGATAATCACTTGCTCAGTGTTCCCGAAACTCTCATCTTCAAATGGCTTGGATAAATGCTGACAATAAATATCTATAATGAGAGTTTATCACTCATTGGTGATAGAGTTATCATAAATTCACATAATACGAAGCAAATACCATGTTAGATTTATTACCTGATTTATTTGATGATTATAGCGAGCAATTACAGTTAGCAGAGCCACTTTTCAACGACTACGGTGGTAAATCCATCTTTAGTGGTGAAATCATAACTGTTTCTTGTTTTAACGATAATTCAAAAGTAAAAGAATTAGTAGCAACTGACGGTAGTGGAAAAGTCATGGTCGTTGACGGTAAAGCAAGTGTAATACGTGCATTACTAGGTGATATGTTAGCAGAAAAAGCCGTCGCTAATGGCTGGCAAGGTATTGTAATTAATGGTTGTATTCGAGATGCAGGCACCATAGCAACTTTAGCACTTGGTGTTAAAGCACTAGGTTGCAATCCAATAAAAACTGAAAAACTAGGTATAGGTGAAGTCAATGTTACTGTTGAGTTTGCTGGCCTTACCTTTATTCCAGGTCAATTTATTTATGGCGATGCTAATGGCTTAGCTATCAGCGAAAAAAAATTAATGTTAAAGTAATATAAACACATTACTACCAGCACAATATCATGAAATACTTCCCTGTTTTTCTCGATGCAAACTATATCACCGCCATGGTTATTGGCGGTGGTGAAGTAGCATCACGCAAGATTGAACTCTTATTAAAATCAACGAGCAATATAACTATCATGAGTAATGATGTTTGCGCCAGTGTTGAACGTTTAATTTCATTGCACAAATTAACATGGCTAAAACATAATTATCAGCAGGGACACCTTTCTCATATTAATTTAGTGATAGCGGCCACTGATGATACCGAGGTTAACAAAGCGATAGCAACGGAAGCCCGCACAAAAGATATTTTAACCAATGTGGTCGATCAGCCAGAATTATGTACTTATATAACTCCTGCAATTATTGATAGAGATCCAATGATTATTGCGCTATCAAGTTCAGGAAGTGCCCCAATACTAATTCGTATGTTACGTGAACAAATTGAAAAAACCTTACCACAAGGTTATGGAAAACTAGCTGATTTTTCATTTAAATTTCGTGATCATGTAAAAGCCCGTGTGAAGGGAATACGCAATAGACGCAGCTTTTGGGAAAACACACTGAGAGGCCCAATAGGGCAAGCAGTTTTGGACGGTGAGCAACAACAAGCTGAGCAGCAACTCATTGCGAGTATTAAACAAGAAATAGCTCCTCCAAGTGGTGAAATTATATTTATCCACACCAAAGAAGGTAATCCTGATAATTTAACGTTAAGTGCTCATCGAGCTATGCAATTTGCTGATGCTGTATTTTACGATGATAAAGTAAATGCACAATTGATTGAATATATTCGCCGTGATGCTGAAAAGTTTCATCAGCCAATATTGTCTGAAATACTACTTAATTACCAACACGCGATTGAACTGGCAAAGCAAGGACAGCGTGTTCTCTACTTATTAGCGGGAAATGAGCCTTTACCTAAAAATGAGGCCCTTTTAACAAGTGGGATAATGACACAAGAATTAGTCAGCGGAAGTTAATTGAAAAGGGATTGTTATCTAACAATCCCTTTTTATATGTAAGTTACCTTACAAACTAAATTTACAGTAAAATCAAAAAGCAATTAACGTGAAATAGAATCTTCTATAGTTTCAATTCTATCTCGACCATTTTTCTTAGCCTTATACATTGCAGTATCTGCACTGTTAAGTAATGCTTCAAAACTTTCATGATCTGCAGTAGCAATAGAAACCCCAATACTTACTGTCACCAAAACATCTTTACCTTCGAACGATAAACAATTATTGGCTAAAGAGCGTTGGATACGCTTCGCTGTTTCTATTGCACCACTTAACTCACTATCAGGTAAAATAATTACAAATTCTTCACCTCCGTAGCGAGCAAAAAAATCTACCTTTCGAATTTCATTTGAGCAAACTTTACAAATCCTTTTTAATACTTCATCACCAAACAAATGACCATATTGATCATTTATTTTTTTAAATAAATCGCAATCTAATAGTATAACAGCCAATAGACTTTGGTTACGTTGTACACGTGAAAATTCAGCACTTCCACGTTCAAACAATGCGCGACGATTAGCTATGTTAGTTAGAGAGTCTGTCTTTGATAGTTGCTCTAATACATAGGTTTTTTCAGCAACAATTTTTTTCATCGCTTCCAAAGATATCGTTGTTTCACTCAGCTTTTTATTCATTGAATTAAATGCAGTAGCAATACTCTCAAATTCTTCTGATTGAATAGAAAGTTTTATTTTTTGAAAGCGTCCACTATGATTTTTTGCAAAAGCATCTTTAACTTCACTGAGCGACACTTTAAATATTTTAATTAAGTTAAAAGCACCAAAAACCAAAATAACTAAACTCAATGCTAAAATAGAGACAATAAAAAGAACCTGATGTTTAATAACATTTTTGATATCTTTTTTAACGATAGTTGAAAGCTGAATAGAGTCAGAAAGAATTGCTTCTAGTTGCATGATTAATCTTATTTTTAAATGCCTTTTGATCTGTCTCTTATACACATCTGACGCTGCCGACG
>CAJXUT010000100.1 GCA_913061365.1 uncultured Colwellia sp. | reverse complement strand
AGCGTCAGATGTGTATAAGAGACAGTTAATGGACTTAGCAAATGTACTGATCGGTGCTTGTTTAAAAGGCCTATCTGAACAGCTTGATATCGCCTTTAGCCAAGGACATCCTGTTGTATTGGGTCAACATAGAAAAATATCAGAATTAATTGCTAATAATTCTTCTAAATGGAAAAAAACATTAGCAATTGAAATTAGTTATAGCATTGAAAATTATCCAATTAAGTGTGATTTACTCTTGTTGTTTACTGAGAACTCAATGAAAGCAATGAACAATAAATTATCATATTTACTTGCTTAGGTTGTTGAGTTTAACTCGTAATATTTACATCAAAATCACATAGACTTTAATAAGAACGGAATTGACCATGTCATTAGAAACCTCACAACTGAATGAATTACACTGGTTAATGGAAATGCTTCATAACATTGATGTTGGCTTAGTGGTATTAGATAAAGAGTATAAAGTACAAATTTTTAATGGTTTTATGGAAAACCATAGTGGTTATTTACCCAGAGAAGTTAAAGGAAAGCTACTCTTTGAATTATTTGATGAAATTCCTCAAGATTGGTTTGTACGCAAAGCTGAATCAGTCTTTTTATTAAAAAATAAAGCATTTACTATTTGGGAACAGCGACCGTTTTTATTTAAATTTAATAGTTATCGTCCTGTTACAGGTAGTTCTGATTTTATGTATCAAAACACTACTTTTATTCCGTTAATGTCTTCAACGGGCGAGGTGAGTCATTTATGTTTACTTGTTTATGATGTCACTGATAATGCTGTTCATAAATTAAGTTTAGAAAAAGCCAATGCAGAGTTAGCAATACTTAGTCAAACAGATGGCTTAACTCAACTATATAATCGTGAGCATTGGGAAAACTGCTTGCAAGCAGAGTATAAAAGGTGGACACGAAGTCAACATTCAAGCTCGTTGGTTATGCTTGATATTGATCACTTTAAGAAGGTAAATGATACTTATGGTCATGTGGTTGGAGATGAAGTTATTCGACATCTTTCGAGCATTATCAAATACCATGCAAGAGAAACAGATATATCTGGTCGTTATGGCGGTGAAGAGTTTGTTATTTTATTAGCCGATACTCCACTGAAAAATGCGTATGTATTTGCTGAGCGCTTACGCAGGGAAGTAGAAGCATCGATCTGTAAATATAATGACATTGATCTTAAATATACTATTAGTATTGGTATCGCTGAAATTGAGGATACAATCAAAAGTTATGAGGCGTGGCTTGAATGTACAGATGCAGCACTTTATCACGCTAAAAATAATGGACGCAATAAAATCAGTATGCACCCTAAATATCCAAAGACATCTTAGGTGCTCATTGAATTAGTTATTATTATTTTTTACGCGAGTTTGTGAAAATATAATAATAACTAAAGGGATTACAATCATTAAGAATAGAATCAAACGAGGCCATTGGCTATAAGGTGTTTTACCTGTTACAAGGGCTACTTCTGTTTTTAATACAACTTCTTTAAATTGCGGGATTTGTGCAATAAAATTTCCTTGATGATCAACCACTGCCGTTACTCCGTTATTGGTTGAACGAAGTAATGGACGCCCAAACTCTAAAGCTCGCATTCGTGCTATTTCCATGTGCTGGTGTGGTCCATGTGAATCACCAAACCATGCATCATTACTCACCGTTAATAAGATGTTTGTTTGCTCAGTTAAATTGGCAGCTAATTGATGTGGAAATACAATTTCGAAACAAAGTAATGGCAATAAATGTAAATCTTTAGCTATCAGGTTTTGTTGCACATAGTCTCCTCTACTAAATGAAGACATTGGTAAATTAAACAGTGGTGCAATTGGGCGGAGTAACTCTTGAAATGGTACAAATTCACCAATAGGTAAAAGGTGATTTTTTGAATATCGGTTACTATGATTATAGTAGTAGCCGTGTTCATCTTCTTCTTGTTTTTTACCCAGAACAATTAAACTATTAAAGTACTCTTTACTTTCAAAGTTATAATTTAAAATGCCTGTAATAATGGCACTATTATTTAAAAGTGCTGATTGGTTTACTGTGTCCAAATAGTCTTGAACAGCAGGTTCAACTGCTGGAATGGCTGATTCAGGCCATATAATAATATCAGCATCATAATTAATACGTGTAAGGTCTAAGTATTTAAGCATGGTTGGCCATTCTTGTTCAGGGGCCCACTTTATTGACTGCTCAATATTTCCTTGCACTAGTGCAACAGTACTTGTATTACCTGTTGTTTTTACCCAATTTACCTGTGCAAAACCATAACTTAGCATAGCAATAATGAATATTATGCTAGTAGGAATTATTGTGGTTACTCTAGTACCTAGTTTTAGGTTATTAATAATCTTGACTAAACAAACATTTATTAGAATAACTAATGCTGTGATGCCTACTTCACCTATGACAGGAGCGAAACTAGCTAAAGGACCATCTATTTGGCTATACCCTAATGAGAGCCAAGGAAATCCAGTAAAGGCAATACTGCGAAGGTATTCGCTAATTAACCAAAAGGGTATTAGTAACCACAAATTTAGGCTCTTACTTCTAGAAAAGTAGGCACTCAAATAGGCTGCAATAACGGGAAATAGGGTTAGATATAAACAAAGCAGTAACATTAACCCTATTGAGGCAATAAGTGGCAGTCCACCAAATTGATCAATGCTTACATGCACCCAACTAATACCACTAGCAAACCACCCAAAGGCAAAAAAGCTCATGAGTTTTGCTGATTTCTTAGGAGATTGATTGACCAAGCGAGAAAAGGCAATGGCGGGTATAAAAAGGCTTAAATACCATTGTGAAAAAGGGGCATAAGCAAATACTAAGCTTAAACCCGCGATAAAACAAAGCCAATAATTTTTATTTAGTAAAGTATTTTTCAGATAAAGTATTCGTGTCTGAATGTTTTTCTTAGTCACTCAACTTACCGTTTATTTTATGCTCTTTATCTACAGTCACTTGTAACATTTGCATACGTCTTGTGTCTGCTGTGAGCACTTTAAAATTAAAGTGTCCTAAAGTAATTTGTTCGCCTTTTTCGGGCATGTGGTTTAGTGCTTGTAAAACTATACCTGCCACAGTATCTGCTGATTTCTCATCAAACTCACAATTAAAGAATTCGTTGAAATCTGACAGCACTGTTAATGCTCGCACCAAGTACACATTACCAGCAAGTAATTTGATATCTTCTTCAATATCCTCATCAGTTTCATCTTCGATTTCACCAACAATTTGTTCAAGAATATCTTCAATGGTAATAAGACCAGAAATACCGCCGTATTCATCTGCTACTAGAGCCATATGATAGCGATTAGAACGAAACTCTTTTAGGAGTGGTTCTACTTTTTTACTTTCGGGGACAATGATGGCAGGGCGAATAATATCGTTTAAACTAAATTCTTCTGTTGAATTATTAAAGCTAAAGGCAAGTAAGTCTTTGGCAAGAAAAATACCGTCAACATGATCAATATCTTCATTAACAACTGGAAAGCGAGAATGACCTGAATCTAATATAACAGGGAGAAATTCAGGTAAACTTTGATTTATATCGATAGTTACCATTTGTGAACGAGGGATCATAATATCGCGAACACGCATTTCTGATACTTCTAATACCCCTTCAATCATTTGCTTGGTAACAGGGTTTATTAGTTCACGTCCTTCAGCTTCAACTAGCACATCAACTAAATCGTCTTTGTTTTTCGGCTCAGTTCTTAACAGTTGAATAACTTTATTCAATACTGATTTTTTCTTTGAGCCGTTACTCGAGTGGGGGTTGTCATCGCTCATAGAGCTTATTTTTATCCTATATAGGGTTATTTAAATTTATTATTAGCTTTCATAAGGATTATCAATAGACAGTTCAGCTAAAATTTTAATCTCTAGCGCTTCCATTTCATCCGCATCATTATCGTTTATATGATCATATCCTAATAAATGCAAGCATCCATGAATAATCATATGAGCCCAATGGTCGAATAATGCCTTACTTTGTTCACTAGCTTCTTGTTCTACAACCTGTGCACAAACCACCAAGTCACCCAATAAATTCAGAACGATACCTTCAGGAACTTCAAATGGAAAAGAGAGTACATTGGTCGGTTTATCTTTTTGTCTATATTGACTGTTTAATTGCTGGCTTTCTTCAACATTAACTATTCGAATGGTTAATTCAAATGTTTTATCTGTGACCATTTTTAAAGCGCTATCTGTCCAGCGTTGAAATAGCTCAAGTGATGGCAGTTCAGCTGAATCACAGGCAAGTTGTAGATCAATATGATTACTCATTGTTTAGGAGCTTGCCTTTGCTTGTTGTTCTTTTTGTTGTTCTTTTTGTTGTTTTAATCTATTTTCTTTTTGATCATAAGACTCATAGGCTTCTACTATTCTCGCTACTACAGGATGACGCACAACATCTTTAGATTGAAAAAAGTTAAAACTGATCCCTTGGATATCTTGTAAAACTTCAATAGATTGACGTAAACCTGATTTTTGATGTTTAGGTAAATCTATTTGTGTTATGTCGCCAGTAATTACTGCACGAGAATTAAAACCAATACGAGTTAAAAACATTTTCATTTGTTCAACTGTGGTATTTTGGCTTTCATCTAAAATAATAAAAGCATCATTTAATGTTCTGCCACGCATGTAGGCAAGTGGTGCGATTTCAATAACATTACGCTCAATTAGCTTTTCTACACGCTCAAAACCTAACATTTCAAATAAAGCATCGTATAAAGGTCTTAAATAAGGGTCTATCTTTTGTGATAAATCACCTGGTAAAAAACCTAATTTCTCTCCTGCTTCAACTGCAGGGCGAGTTAATAATATTCGGCGAACTTCTTGTCGTTCTAATGCTTCTACTGCACAAGCTACAGCAAGGTAGGTTTTACCTGTTCCTGCAACACCAATGCCAAAGCTAATATCATTGGTAATAATATTTTGTACATAAGATTGTTGATTACCATTACGCGGCTTTACTACACCGCGTTTAGTTTTAACGGTAAGCACTTTTTCAAAGTTAGCGCCTAGTTCTGTTGCTGCTTTACTTTGAGTTGGTGAGTTAGTTTCATCTTGCTCTAATACATTGGCTTCGAGTATTGCCAAATGTACCATTTCACTAGTAATTAACTTATTAATACCTTTTACCGGTGCTGTTTCGATATATAAATTCTTTAGTAAAAGGATAACCGCTTGGCAATTTCTCTCTTCACCCAGCACGCTAAATTGATTACCACGATAGCTAATTTTTACACCTAAACGACGCTCAATAGTTTTTAAGTGGTCATCCATTGGACCACATAACTCAGCTTGGCGCTCATTATCAATAGGAGATAATGCTAATTGGTGCTTTGCAGAAGAACTGGCAGAACCGTTTTTATCAATGCTCACAGTGTTATCCATTAGTGATTGTTAGTTGCTGAAGGAGTATAAGTACCTACGCCTAAATCATCGAGGTGGTTTACTTTCGGTGTTTTGTGATGACCATTGGCTAATATGTCTGCAGGAGAATGAGCAATACGCAGTCCCATTTCACTTTCTTGACGAATTAATTCTCCACGAAGTGAGTTGGCGTAAACATCTGTAATTTTAACATCAACAAACTCACCAATAACAGAATGAGGTGCAACAAAGTTAACAGTACGGTTATTTTCAGTTTTACCACGTAACTCCATTGGATTTTTCTTTGAAGGACCTTCAACTAAAACACGCTGTTCGGTGTTTAGCATCTGTCGAGCAATGCGAAGTGCTTGATGCGTTATTTTGTCTTGTAATAACTGTAAGCGTTTCTTTTTAGTTTCATCACTAATATTGTCAGGTAAATCAGCTGCTGGTGTACCAGGGCGCGCACTGTAAATAAAGCTAAAGCTTAAATCGAAGTCTATTGCCTCAATTAACTTCATAGTATCCATAAAGTCTTCATCAGTTTCGCCTGGGAAGCCAATAATAAAATCTGATGACATAGAAAGTTCAGGGCGAACTTTTTTTAACTTTCTTACTTGAGACTTATATTCTATTGCCGTATGTCCACGCTTCATTTGCGTTAAAATTCGATCACAGCCACTTTGTACCGGTAGGTGTAAGTGGTTCACTAATTCAGGAACATCTTGGTATGCTTCAATAATGTCATCAGTAAATTCAACTGGATGTGATGTGGTGTAACGAATGCGATCAATACCGTCAATGGTTGCCACTAAACGTACTAAATCAGCAAAGCGACAAATACTACCGTCATGCATTTCGCCACGGTAGGCGTTAACGTTTTGACCTAATAAATTGACTTCACGAACACCTTGTTCAGCCAGTTGGGCAATTTCGTATAATACATCATCAAGAGGTCTACTGACTTCTTCACCGCGTGTATACGGAACAACGCAAAACGTACAGTATTTACTACAGCCTTCCATAATGGAAACAAAAGCACTTGGGCCTTCTGCGGTAGGTTCAGGTAAACGGTCAAACTTTTCAATTTCAGGAAAACTCACATCAACAATAGCATTACTACTATGTTGAAGTTGATTTAACATTTCAGGTAAGCGATGTAGTGTTTGTGGACCAAAAACCATATCGACAAAAGGTGCACGTCGGCGAATAGCATCACCTTCTTGTGACGCAACACAACCGCCTACACCAATAACTAGATCAGGTTTGTGATCTTTTAAGGTTTTCCAACGGCCAAGTTGATGAAAAACTTTTTCTTGGGCTTTTTCACGAATAGAGCAAGTATTTAGCAGGATAACATCTGCATCTTCTGCTTCCTGTGCTAGTTCAAAACCGTGGGTTGAGTCTAATAATTCTGCCATTTTTTGCGAGTCATACTCGTTCATTTGGCAGCCCCAAGTTTTAATGTATAGCTTTTTACTCATGACTTTACTCTTACGTATTCATATTTATTAACATCGATATTATTAAACTTAGTTTTGGCTAAGGCATCGACAAAAGGAGGCGTATTTTATATTAAATTAATTTGAATTTCGAGGTGTAATACGCATTGATTGAATTAGTTGAGGGTAATCATTAAGTAATACGAGTAATCGGTAAGCTTAAGATTAACTGGCTTCCATTACCTTGTTCATTAAATGTGTTGATTGACCCTTTATACTTCTTTGCTATTTGACGGATATAATACTTAGAAAGATCAATGTTTACTTTACTATCAAAATTAATAAAACTTTGACCATCATCGCTAATATTTAGCCATATTTTGGTTTTGAATTTTTGAATGACTACCTTAAAATTTCGGCCACTTCCATTTAGAATTGCAGAGGTTACGGCTTCAAAAGTAATACGGTATAGATCGGCTCTTAATTCATAGCTAAGTTCATCTTCAAGTATATCGAATTGAAAGGATAATGTTGTTTGATACTTACTTTGTAAATACTCGGCTAAAAAGGGAATAGCAACAGTTAATGAATTACCATTTAATGAGTTTGGTTCTGGTGATTTTTGTTGTTCATTTAGTTCATCTACACATTGCTGTATTAAATGCTTACTTTTATCAATTTTGTTCTCTGATAAAAATGAAAGAGCGACTGTTAGGTTACGCTTAATTTGCATATTGAACTTACTATGATTTTGAATATCTTTTTGTAATATATGATGAATATGGCGAATAGATTTTCCGTGCAGATAAAATATCCAGAGGATAAAACAGACGATGAAAAATACTGTTACGGCATATATTATCCTTATCTGTGGGGACCAATACCAAGGAAAGGCGACATTAATTTCTGTATAAGCTTTATAATCACTCCATTGACCTAGACTATTAGTCGCCATTATCTCAATTTGATAATTTCCAGATGCTAACCCCGTTAATGTTAACTGATGTCCGCTAATTTGCTGCCATTTACTGCCATTTAGTGTGTACCTATATCTTTTGGTAACCCCTGGTCTAAAATCTAAGCTTGCTAAATCAAGTGTAACAACGTCATTACTGCTACCAATTTCTATCGCTTTGTTTAATAAGTAGGGTTTTCCAGATACTGTGGTTTTACTGATATAAACTTTTGGATGAAATATTTCTTTACTAACTTCAGGAAGTTCTAAAATGCCTAAGCGGTTAGCTATATACATAGCGTTATTGAAAATTAGTGGGCTATCTGTAAAGGCATGTTTTTCAGTATTTGCAATGATAGATGTTTTGTAGTTTTTAGCATTTATTTTATAAAGACCAGGTTTGGCAGCAGCAAAAATATGTTCGTCTATTAAAGACATATAGGTAAAGTTGATACCTTCAGCAAAATGAGTTAACAATTGGCCTTGTTGGTTGTATACAAAAATACCGTCACCACCAGTAGCGGCAAAAATTTTACCATCGGCTGCTATAATCGATTGAAATTTGGCACTTGTTTTATTCGTTATTGCTTTAATTATTCTGGTTTTGTTTTTGATTACATCAACGCCTTTAGCAGTGGCGAGCCAAATATCACCATTGGCTAGAAGTAAAATGTCAATGACTTCTCCAGAACTGAGACCTGCGGTAGTATTAATATGTTCAATGACTTTACTTTTCTTTAAATCATAGATAATTAGGCCTTGTGAATCGGTTGCTATGTAGAGCAAGTCATTTTTTTGCACTAACTTAAGTAAAATTAACTCACTTAAATTAGACTGATTTATCGTTAAATCTACCTTGCTTGTTTTATTAGGGTGATAGCGCCATAAACCATTAAAAGTAGCAATGAATAATTCATTACCTACTTTTAATAAATCAGTTATGTTTAATGCTCGGCCCGATAATTTTTCGTTGATACTTTTAATGTTATGTACTCTATCTTTATTCTCAAAAGATAGTGCATGGACACCTTTCCCATAACTGCCAATGTATAATTTATTGTTGAATATTTCTATTTCTAAAGAGTTATAGCTAGTATCAAACACTGCTGGGTGGTTTTCTATAGTATTTTCAGTTAATAATTGAATAGAACCATAACTTACTAACCATAAAACACCTGAATTATCATGAAGTAATTGTTGATATCTTAACTTTTCAACAGGCGGAAAGGTCGTTTGGATTGTTTGTAATGTATGTAAATCTCGTTTTATTATTTTTCCAGCAACATCTACAGTAAAAAAACTTTTGCTATCATTACTTATAGCGATAGCTAAAGTAGATGAAGTTGTTTTTATTTTGAGAAAGTCACCACTATCACTAAATTTGAATAAATGTTTTTTACCCGCGGTTATAACCGTGTCTTCAGTACTGTCAGAAGCTACAACATCTTCATTTATCGTTTTTATAAGGTGTATTTTAGGCGTTAATTCATTGCTATCTATGTAATACAAGCTTTTATCGTCATCAAAGTAAACTCTATTTTCACTAGAAACTAATATTCGATTTTTAATATTTTTCATCAAGATTGTTGTTTTACCTGTATTAGCCTCATAACGATATAAATGTTGGGGGGTTAAACTGACAGCATAAAGGTAATCTTTGTGGGTGATCGTATTGTAAAAGGTATTAGTTTCAGCGTTGATATCAATAGAAGTAGCAGAGCCTGTGTTAGTATCAAAGGACCATAACCCTTTAGTCTCTGTTGCTAATATTAGTTGCTCATTATTTTTTGATATACCATTTATCCAGTGAAAAGGTATTTGCCAACTTTTTTTATTATTTGAAAAGTTGATAAGCTGTGAACCACTATATCGATAGAGGCCATTTTGTCCGGCTAACCAAATAAAATCGTTATCATCTTGAATCAGCGAATAAATATTAGATGCACTTGAAAGTAGGTCTGTTTGTTTCGCTGTAGAAGCAAAAGAAAAAACTGAAAATAATATTACCATAGAAATAAGCAATGAATTACGACGCTTATTTCTATGTAAAGGTGAAAAATAGATAACTTGAACTAAAGAACTAAGTAATGCTCTGAGGAGCAATATCTTCATCGTGCCTACGCGAGCCACAACTTGCAAATACTTGAGGAGTATCGTTAGTTGAAATTGGTTTTTGTACCAGTAAGTAGGTTGGTTTACGTGGATCATCTTGATGTTGTTTTTCAGCCCATGCTTTACGCACTTTATCGGCATCTTCCTTTGAATATTTTGACTCGAATGCGGTAGCGATCATTTCAACGCCAAAATCATCCATTACCATTATTGCATTGTTATGGTAGCCACTTGTGCTATCAAAATCTATATCTACTGTAAGAATATTATCTTCAGGTAAAACTAAATCTGCACGTATATTTGCAATTACAGCCCTATCTTGATGAGCTTTTAGTTGTGTTCTATTGGTTTTTTTTGTCATATCGTAAATAATTTTAATATCAGAATGAACTACTGATTCATCTTTTATCTTTGCAGACATAATTTATTCCTTTTATATACCGTAACGTGATAAAAATTAAATGCTCATAAAAGCGCCTCCAATATATCGAATTGAGCAATTTTATCAAGAAATGGTCGTTAATATTTAGTTAAGTATTTTATAGGCTTAACTTAACCTCATCACTTCGATACAATGACTTTATTGGACTTTTTGTAAGGTTTTCTGAGAAATGAAATATTTTGATTGTGTTGTTGTGGGTGGTGGCATGGTTGGCGCCGCTAGTGCTTTAACGTTAGCACAATTAGGCTTGCGCGTAGCTTTAATTGAACAGTTTGAACCAAAGCCTTATTCATCGGAACAAAATTTAGATTTGCGTGTATCAGCAATATCACTTGCTTCACAATATTTATTAGAACAAGTAGGTGCTTGGTCACAAGTCACTCAATGGCGAACTTGCCCGTACAAGCGACTAGGTGTTTGGGAGCAAGCTTATAGCTATACTGAATTTAATGCTGATGATATTGAGCAACAGCAATTAGGGCATATTGTTGAAAACCGCCTTATACAGCTGGCGTTATGGCAGAAAATTAAAACAGAAGGCAATATTGAATTATTTTGCCCGTATAATTTGACTGCACTCTCTCAAGAAGAATCGCAAGCAAATTTGCTGCTAAAAAATATCGAATCATCAGCAGAGGTTGGTATTAGCTCAAAGTTGGTTATTGCTGCAGATGGCGCTAATTCTCAGGTGAGAAAAATAGCTGAGATTGGTATTACATCATGGGATTATCAACAGTCAGCTATGCTTATCAATGTTAAAACTTCTGAGCCTCAACAAGACATAACATGGCAGCAATTTTTTCCTACAGGCCCTGTTGCTTTCTTACCCTTATCTAGAAAGCCTTTTACAGAACAAGAAGCTTTTACTCAACATAATACTGAACAAGGAGAAGCCTCTTTGGTTTGGTATCATCAACGGGATGAAATTAAACGATTATCAAGTTTATCTAACCAGCAGTTACAGCAAGAAATTATGAATTTTTTCCCCAAGCGATTGGGAACAATTGAAGTGATTAATAGAGGTGCTTTCCCTTTGACTCGCCGACATGCCAATAGTTACCAAAACAAACGTATTTTATTATTAGGCGATGCTGCACATACAATTAACCCTATGGCAGGTCAGGGAGTAAATTTAGGTTTTAAAGATGTAAAAGCCTTACAAACGGTAATTGCAAATGCTATTAGTGATGGTGAATGTTGGCATAATGTTGATGTCTTGGGCCGTTATGAAGAAATGAGGCGCAAAGATAATTTATTAATGATGACAACGATGGATGCTTTATACCATAGTTTTAGTCATCCATCACCGCTGGTTAAAACACTAAGAAATGTAAGCTTACTTGCAATAAACAAGGTTCCTTTTATTAGCAACACAATAAAAAATAAAGCGTTAGCTTATGCATGTGGAATATAACCATTTAACTGCACTTATTTTACCTTAAAGTGGCATGTAGGTGATTGAGAAAATAAGTCATAGGCTTAAAACAAAAAAGAAGACCGAGGTCTTCTTTTTTATAAATTAATAATGTTTCTTAGCAATGATATTGCTTACTTTAGCTCGTCAATAAATGCAACAGCACGACCAATATAGCTAGCCGGAGTTAATAAACAAAGCTCAGCTTTTACTGCATCAGGTAATTCTAAGGTGTTAATGAAATCACGCATTGAATCAGCATCTACACGTTTACCGCGTGTTAACTCTTTTAATTTTTCGTATGGCTTTTCAATACCGTAACGACGCATTACTGTTTGTACTGGTTCAGCAAGTACTTCCCAGTTTTTGTCTAATTCGTTAGCAAGGTTTTCTTCATTTACTTCTAGTTTGCTAATACCTTTTAATGTTGATTGGTAAGCAATTATTGCGTGACCAAAGCCAACACCTAAGTTACGTAATACTGTTGAATCAGTTAAATCACGCTGCCAGCGAGAAATAGGCAATTTCTGAGCTAGGTGGTTAAATAATGCGTTAGCAATACCTAAGTTACCTTCTGAGTTTTCAAAATCAATAGGATTAACTTTGTGTGGCATTGTTGATGAACCAATTTCGCCAGCAATTGTTTTTTGTTTGAAATGACCTAACGCAATGTAGCCCCAAATGTCTCGGTCAAAATCGATTAAGATCGTGTTGAAACGTGCTACTGCATCAAATAGCTCAGCAATGTAATCATGTGGCTCTATTTGGGTAGTAAACGGATTAAAGGTTAGACCTAAATCATTAACAAATTCGTCAGCAAATTGGTGCCAATTTACTTCAGGGTATGCACTTAGGTGGGCATTGTAGTTACCTACAGCACCGTTAATTTTACCTAGTAGCTCAACTTCACTGATTTGTTGGCGTTGACGTTGTAAACGTATATATACATTGGCCATTTCTTTACCTAAAGTACTCGGTGAAGCTGGTTGACCATGTGTACGACACATCATTGGAATAGCTTTATATTCAACAGCTAATCCTTTTATTTGAGATAAAATATCATCAAGAATAGGCAATAATATCAATTCACGACATTCTTTTAACATTAAACCGTGAGATAGATTGTTAATGTCTTCAGAGGTACAGGCAAAATGGATAAATTCTGTAACGGCATGTAATTCTGCATTGTCACTGATTTTTTCTTTTAAGAAGTACTCAACCTGTCTCTTATACACATCTCCGAGCCCACGAGACGTAGAGGAATCTCGT
>CAJXUT010000099.1 GCA_913061365.1 uncultured Colwellia sp. | reverse complement strand
TACGAGATTCCTCTACGTCTCGTGGGCTCGGAGATGTGTATAAGAGACAGCCCTTTATTGATATTGATGAGTTAATGGGCGGCCCGCTTGAAATTAAAGTACAAGAACATGTGAGTGATGCCGAAGTATCAGCAGCATTTGCAGACGTAGAGAAAGTTAATGTAGCTGATGATAATGAATTAGAAAATACTAAAACAATGGGTGAGCTAGTTAATAGTAGTGATGCTAGCCAAGTTAACTTTGTGCCAACGCCAGAAGAAAAATTTCTTGGTATGCCTTCAATTGACTTACTTGACCGCCCCGATAAGGCAAAAAATCCAATAAATAGAGAAGAATTAGAGCAGGTAAGTCGCCTAGTTGAAGCAAGACTTTTAGATTTTAAAGTGCAAGCTCAGGTAGTTGCTGTATATCCAGGCCCAGTAATAACCCGTTTTGAACTTGATTTAGCTCCAGGTATGAAAGTTAGTAAGATCAGTGCTTTATCAAAAGATTTAGCCCGAGCTTTATCTGCCATTAGTGTTCGTGTTGTTGAAGTTATTCCTGGAAAATCAGTGATCGGCTTAGAATTGCCAAATAAACATCGTGAAATAGTGCATTTAAGTGAAGTTATTTCATGTACCGCATTTGAAGAATCAAATTCTCCTTTAGCTATGGTATTAGGTAAAGACATTGCAGGTGAACCTGTGGTGGTTGATTTAGCAAAAATGCCTCACTTATTAGTTGCAGGTACTACAGGCTCAGGTAAATCAGTGGGTGTAAATACCATGATTGTCAGCTTGTTGTATAAATCTACGCCTGAAGATGTACGCTTAATCATGATTGATCCTAAAATGCTTGAGTTGAGCGTTTACGAAGGGATTCCACATTTATTAGCTGAAGTTGTTACTGACATGAAAGATGCTGCGAATGCACTTCGCTGGTGTGTTGGTGAAATGGAGCGACGTTATAAGTTAATGTCAGCCCTTGGTGTACGTAATTTAAAGGGCTATAACAAAAAAGTGTTAGCTGCTATTGCTGAAGGTGAGCCACTTATTGATCCTATTTGGCAACCAAGTGATGGTTTAGACCAAACACCACCTTTATTAGAAAAACTTCCAAGTATTGTTGTTGTCGTAGATGAATTTGCCGACATGATGATGATTGTTGGCAAAAAAGTAGAAGAATTAATTGCACGTATTGCTCAAAAGGCGCGTGCAGCAGGAATTCACTTGATACTGGCAACACAACGACCTTCTGTTGATGTTATTACAGGGTTAATTAAAGCGAATATTCCAACACGTATGGCGTTCCAAGTATCTTCAGGATTAAATTCTCGAACTATTTTAGATCAACAAGGTGCTGAACAATTATTGGGAATGGGAGATATGCTGTATTTACCTCCAGGTACCGGTGTGCCAACACGTGTACATGGGGCATTTATTGATGATCATGAAGTACATGCTGTCGTTAAAGACTGGAAATCCCGTGGTGAACCAAATTATATTGAAGAAATATTAGCAGGTGGCAACGATCCTGATACCTTACTTCCAGGTGAGCAAAATGAAGGAAGTGAAGCAGAAGAGTTAGATGTTCTTTATGACGATGCAGTAAACTTTGTTACTGAAAAACGTCGCGTATCTATTTCCAGTGTGCAACGACAATTTCGCATTGGCTATAACCGTTCAGCACGAATAGTTGAACAAATGGAAATTCAAGGTGTGGTGTCAACTGCCGGCCATAACGGTGCACGTGAAGTGTTAGCACCGCCACCTATTAGAGATTGAAAATAATATGAATAACGTGTTTTTTATTAAGGCTACTTTAGCTGTCGCATTAAGCTTTTCTGTATGCACCTCACTGCCTGTTACAGCCAAGTCAGCAGTTAACTCAGTGATTGAAGCTGAAGATAGTAAAAAATTGTTAAGATCTAAACTTGCGGATTTACGTTTTTTCAGTGCAAAGTTTACTCAACAAGTAATTAGTGAAACAGGTGACTTATTAGAAGAAAGTGCAGGAAAGCTAGCACTTAGTAAACCTAATTTGGCCAATTGGCATACACTTGAACCAGATGAATTAGCAATTGTTTCTGACGGTAGTGATGTGTGGTTTTATAATCCCTGGATTGAGCAAGTGAGTGTTTATTCTTTATCTGCAGCAATTGCCAAAACACCAATACTATTGCTAACAAGTAAAGATGAATCATTATGGCAGCAGTACACCGTGTTAAAAGAGCCTGCGCCAAAAGAGAGTGTTATATCGAGCAATGCTAACCAAATAAATGAACGTTTTGTGATTAGCGCAATAGATCCTAATAGCCAAATTAAAAATTTAACATTAGTTTTCTCTGCAAAAGAGTCAAAGGCAGAAAAGCAACAAAGTAGTGAACTTAGTCAATTTTCATTTCATGATGCTACAGGGCAAGTAAGTCACATTAAACTATCAGATTTTGATGCTTATACGGTACCAAATGAGAGTTTATTTAAATTTGCGCTGCCAGCTGATGTTCAAATTGATGATCAACGAGTCAATTAGGATTTTTTGTGAATAACCCAGAGCAACAAGCAAGCTTATTTACAACTGCGCAAGACAGGCCTAACGATTTTCATGAAGAACCTGAACTTTCGGCTACATCGCTAGCTGCCGATATTACTGCGCCTTTGGCAGCTAAAATGCGTCCACAATGCTTAGAAGATTATGTTGGACAACAACATATTTTGGCAAAAAACTCTCCATTAAGAGCAAGCATCGAACAAGGGCATTGTCATTCGCTTATCTTTTGGGGGCCACCGGGAACAGGGAAAACAACGCTTGCAGAAATTATTGCGCTACATGCAAAAGCACAAGTTGTTAGGCTTTCAGCAGTAACTTCTGGCATTAAAGATATTCGTCAAGCTATCGAGCAAGCAAAACTTAGAAAGCAGAGTGTTAATCAAAATGAATACACTCGCACCGTACTTTTTGTTGATGAAGTTCATCGTTTCAATAAATCACAGCAAGATGCATTTTTACCCTTTATTGAAGATGGCACCATCATTTTTATTGGTGCAACAACAGAAAACCCTGCTTTTGAATTAAACCAAGCAATATTATCGCGTGCACGTGTTTACACACTAAAAAAATTAAACCATGAAGAATTAACGCAGGTATTACAACGCGCATTACAATTAATTAAAAAACAGCAAGAAATACTGGTAACCTTAACTCCTGATGCACAGCAAAGCTTATTAAATCGCGCGGATGGTGATGCAAGGCGTTTACTTAACTTATTAGAAAACTGTATTGATAGCCTATCTGAATATAGTAATGTAAAAGCTGAAAATCAAAGTAGTAAAGTGATAACCGCTGAATTAATTGCGCAAGTAGCGGGTAGTAAAATAGCCCTATACGATAAAGGTGGCGACGCTTTTTATGATTTAATTAGTGCGTTTCATAAATCAGTTCGGGGCTCAGACGCAAATGCAGCTTTGTATTGGTATGCAAGAATTTTGCAGGGCGGTGGAGATGCGCTATATGTAGCACGTCGTTTATTAGCAATTGCCAGTGAAGATATTGGTAATGCAGATCCACGGGCAATGCAATTGGCTATTAACGCATGGGACACTTTTCATCGTGTTGGTCCAAGTGAAGGTGAACGTGCTATTGCCCAAGCTGCAGTTTATATGGCATTAGCACCTAAGAGTAATGCAGTTTATATGGCATTTAGCCAAGCAAAACGCTTAGCTGAGCAAACCTCAAGCTTAGATGTGCCAGAGCATTTAAAAAATGCCACAAGTGAACTGACCAGAGAATTAGGTCATGGTGCTGGTTATCGCTATGCCCATGATGAAATCAATGCTTTCGCCGCAGGTGAAAACTATTTCCCTGAAGCGATAGCCAGAGCAGGCAGTGTTGACTGTAATCTTTATCAACCCAGTGATCGCGGATTAGAAAAGCAATTAAAAGAAAAACTAAATTATTTAAATCAATTAAACCAAAACAGTAGCGAAAAACGTTATGAGTAGTACGGTAAGTAATTTCACCCTTTACCTTTTTGTTGCATTAGGCGGTGCATGCGGAGCAAGTTTACGCTTCTATATTTCACAATTAGTACTAAATTGGTTAGGAAAGGGGTTTCCTTTTGCTACGTTGATGGTTAATATCATCGGCTCATTTGTTATGGGTTTATTATACCAACTAATAGAACATGAAATTTTAGATATCAATATCCACAGAACATTACTTGGTATTGGTTTTTTAGGTGCATTTACCACCTTTTCAACATTTTCATTAGACTCTTTGTTGCTAATTCAACAGGGAGACTTAACGAAAGCGGCCATTAATATTTTATTAAATGTGTCGCTTTGTATTGCTGCTGCCGCTTTAGGGATTTATTTAGTCTCCGCTTTAGCAAAATAATATAGATAAGTTGATGTTAATACTCAGCTTGAACTTCAATTACATTAGATACGTGAATAATTATGCTTGATGCAAAACAACTAAGATCAGATTTAGATAATATAGCAACACAACTAGCAAAGCGTGGTTTTACGCTTGATACGGCGACAATTACAGCGCTAGAAGAACAACGTAAAGCTATTCAAGTTAAAACTCAAGAATTACAAAATGAGCGTAACACACGTTCAAAATCAATTGGTCAAGCAAAAGCTCGAGGTGAAGATATTGCGCCTTTACTTGCTGCAGTTAGCAAATTAGGTGATGAACTTGATGCAGCTAAAGCTGAGCAAGATGACGTGCTTGCTAAAATTAATGATATTGCTAGTGCTATACCTAACTTACTTGATGAATCAGTGCCAACAGGTGCAGATGAAGATGATAATGTTGAAGTTAAGCGCTGGGGAACACCAAGAACGTTTGATTTTGAAGTGAAAGACCATGTTGACTTAGGCTTTGGTGTTGATAAAGGCTTAGATTTTGAAAGTGGTGCTAAATTAGCAGGAACACGTTTTGCGGTAATGCGTGGCAATATTGCTAAATTACACCGTGCATTAGCGCAATTTATGCTTGATGTGCATACAGAAGAACATGGTTATCAAGAAATGTATGTGCCTTATTTAGTGAATGCAGCTTCTTTGTACGGTACAGGTCAATTACCTAAATTTGGTGAAGATTTATTCCATACTGATTTATCAGGTAAAAATTTCTCATTAATTCCAACATCAGAAGTACCATTAACAAATATGTACCGTGATGAAATTGTTGATGAAGCAGAACTGCCAATTAAAATGACGGCTCATACACCATGTTTTAGAAGTGAAGCGGGATCTGGTGGACGTGATATAAGAGGCCTTATTCGCCAACATCAATTTGATAAAGTTGAAATGGTGCAACTCGTTAAACCTGAAAATTCTTTTGCTGCACTTGATGAGTTAACAGGGCATGCTGAAACTATTTTAGAAAAATTAGAATTACCTTATCGTACTATGGCATTGTGTAGTGGTGATGTTGGTTTTAGTGCCACTAAAACATTTGATTTAGAAGTATGGTTACCAGCGCAAAATACTTACCGTGAAATTTCATCTTGTTCTAATATGGGAGCATTCCAAGCACGTCGTATGCAAGCTCGTTTTAGAAATAGTGAAACTAACAAGCCTGAATTACTCCATACGTTAAACGGCTCAGGTTTAGCTGTAGGGCGTACGCTTGTTGCTATACTAGAAAATAATCAACAAGAAGATGGTAGCATTACCATACCAACAGTTTTACAACCGTATATGAGAGGTTTAACCAAAATAGGTTAACATTTTTGTTACGCGTTACTGATTTATAATCATAAATTGAAGCTGTTTGTTATTTACAAACAGCTTTTTTATTTATTATTGAAAATAATAAAATTTTTCTGTAATAAATTTTTATTACTCAGGTCTACTCTAATAATATTTTAATTTTATTAGGAAACTTCATTGTTAGTAACACTTCGCAGGCTTGGTATCCAAGTTTTATTATTTGTTATTGTTTTCCAAGGAATGTCATTTCTTCGTGAAACAAGCATGTTATCAACTGATGTTGAGTTAAATGTTTCAGAGAATCTTTCATTCACTGACGTACCAACGTTAATGGGTGAAACGGTTTCATTAAATTCACAAGGTAAGACAACAATAATCTATTTTTTTGCTCCTTGGTGTCAAATATGTCATATGAGCATTGGTAATTTACAATCATTATATGAAAAGAATGATGATATTGATGTTATTGCTGTTGTACTAGATTATGTAGATACAGATGAAGTTATGGGGTTTACTAAACAGCACACGTTAACTTTTCCTATTGCTTTAGGTAATGAAAAAATCAAACATGCCTTTTCAATCTCTGGTTTCCCAAGTTATTACGTGATAAATAAAGACAATGCAATCGTTGGAAAATCGATGGGGTACTCATCTGAACTTGGTCTTTATTTGCGCTCTTTATGATTTTGCTTTTTTCTCTGCTCGTCTAGTGATTTTGGTTGTGTTTGTGTACACTGTAAAATTCATTCTTTAACCTACGATTAACATTTATGATATATATTGTTTACATGAGTGTCAGTGTAGAACCGAGAGGCTTTTTCGATGCAAATATCAGACAACTTTGATAGCGGTAATATTCGTGTAATCAATGCAAATGATCCTAGTAATATACAATTAGAAATAAAACACGATAATCAATCTGAATTTTACCAATGGTTTCACTTCAAATTACAAACAGATGCGAAACAATCGTCGAACCATCAAGAACATGTTATTCACTTAACTAATGCGGGCAAAGCTGCCTATGTTGAGGGGTGGGAAGATTATCAAGCAGTTGCTTCGTATGATCGTGAACATTGGTTTCGTGTTCCAACAACTTACGATGGTACAAAGTTAACTATCACGCTAACACCTGAATATGACTCTGTTTATTTTGCCTACTTTTCTCCTTACAGCTACGAACGTCATCAAGATTTACTTCATAGTGCTCAAATGCATGTTGACTGCCAGTTGCAAGTCTTAGGGCAAACCCTAGATGGACGTGATGTTAGCTTATTAAAAGTAGGTGAAGAAGGTGAAGGCAAAAGAACTATCTGGTTAACCGCAAGGCAGCATCCAGGCGAAACCATGGCAGAATGGTTCATTGAAGGCTTTTTAGATCGCTTACTCGATGACGATGACGGTGTCGCTCGTGCTTTATTAAATAAAGCGGTATTTTATATTGTGCCTAATATGAATCCAGATGGTAGTGTTCGTGGTCATCTACGTACAAATGCTGTTGGAGCAAACTTAAATCGAGAATGGTTAAACCCAGCGATGGAGCGTAGCCCAGAGGTTTATTTAGTTCGTGAGAAAATGCTTGAAACAGGTATCGACATGTTTCTTGATGTACATGGAGATGAAGCTTTACCTGTTAATTTCCTTGCTGGTTGTGAAGGTGTTGTAGCTTATGATGAGCGCCATAAAGCATTAGAAGATAAGTTTAAAAGTATTTTATTATCATTAACTCCTGAGTTTCAAGACGATAGAGGTTATGACAAAGATGAACCGGGTAAAGCTAATCCAACGGTAGGAACTAATTGGGTTGGCAATCAGTTTAAATGTTTAGCCTACACGATAGAAATGCCTTTTAAGGATAACGACTTACTACCTGATTATAGTATGGGTTGGTCTGATATTCGTAGCAGTCTATTAGGGCGTGACTTTTTAACAGGTGTTTATCATATGGTAGATGATTTACGATAATTCCTATCATTACTAACAATTCATTGTTGTATATTTCATTAAATAAGTGAAAAGTACGTGTTAAGGTTAATTTAATCCGTACTTTTATTTATGTAAATAGATACAATTGTAAAGAAAACAAAACACAAAATAACAATAAAATAGGAGTTTACTGTGCAAGATCTTATCAATAGCATAAACGGTATCATTTGGAGTCCAGCACTTATTTACTTGTGCTTAGGCGCCGGTTTATTTTTTACCGTTGTAACACGCTTTGCGCAAATACGTCACTTTAGAGAAATGTTTCGTCTATTACTTTCAGGAAAAAGTTCAGATAAAGGTATTTCATCATTTCAGGCATTAGCTGTTTCGTTATCTGGTCGAGTTGGTACAGGTAATATTGCTGGTGTTGCTGCTGCCATTGGTTTTGGTGGTCCTGGTGCTGTTTTTTGGATGTGGATTGTTGCATTTTTTGGTGCTGCAACTGCGTATATCGAATCAACTAACGCACAAATATATAAAGAAGAAGAAGACGGTGTTTATCGTGGTGGCCCTGCTTATTACATTGAAAAAGCAATGGGGCAAAAATGGTATGCATGGATATTTGCTATATCGACAATTGTAGCTTGTGGTGTGTTATTACCTGTTGTTCAGTCTAATGGTATTGGTGATTCACTGGTTAATGTTTTTGGTGATGGTGGAGTAGTACCTTCATTTTTAGGTGATTTACCGTTAACTAAAGTCTATGCGGCAACGTTTATTGTTTTAATTTTAGGCTTTATCATTTTTGGTGGCGTAAAGCGCATTGCTAACTTCACCCAAATTGTTGTGCCGTTTATGGCGCTTGCTTATATTATTATCGCTTGTGTTATTATTGCTTTGCACATTGATATGTTACCAGGCATCTTCATGTCAATTATCACTGATGCATTCACGCCGATGGCTGGTTTTGGTGCAGCAATCGGTTGGGGTGTTAAACGTGGTGTTTACTCGAATGAAGCAGGACAGGGTACTGGACCACACGCCGCCGCTGCCGCTGAAGTAGATCATCCATCACAACAAGGACTGGTACAAGCATTCTCAGTGTATATTGATACCTTATTTGTTTGTTCAGCAACAGCGTTTATGATTTTAATTACTAAGTCATACAATGTAATGCCTGATGGAAGTACTGGCTTTCTTGTTCAAAACCTTGCAGCCGATGTTATTATTAGTGGACCAGCGTTCACCCAAATTGCCGTCGATAGTGTCTTAAGTGGTTTTGGTAAGCCTTTCATTGCAATAGCACTATTCTTCTTCGCTTTTACAACAGTACTTGCATACTATTTTATAGCAGAAAATAATGTTTCTTATATTAATAGAACCATTAAAATTCCTGCATTAAGATTTGTTTTAAAAGTGGTTATTATGTCAGCAGTATTTTATGGCACCGTTGCACAGCCAAGTGCTGCATGGGGATTAGGTGATATTGGCGTAGGCTTAATGGCTTGGCTAAACATTATTGGTATTATTATTATCTTCTTTATGGCTAAACCAGCGATAAAAGCACTAAATGATTACGAAGCGCAACAAAAAGCCGGTGTGAAAGAATATACATTTAACCCTAAAGCATTAGGAATTAAAAATGCCACTTATTGGGAAGAAAGATGGGATAACAACCAAGCAAAGCAAAGTAAAACACAGCAAAGCTAGCTTATCTTTTAATTCAGCTCAATATTAATTTAAAAAACGCCCATCAGGGCGTTTTTTATTGTCTAAATTTAGGTAGAATGGACGTAATATTTTAAGGTAAATAAAGAAACTCTTAATGGCAGTCATAAATTGTCCTAGCTGTAAGAAAAAAACATCAGATAAAGCGGTAAACTGCAATCATTGTGGTTTGTCATTACAAGATATAGACAGTGATAAAATTGCTAGCATAAATAATGTTAATCGCATTAACCAAGCACAGCGTTTAATGACGTATTCATTCATAGCAATGTTATTATTTTGTGGCGGCTTTCTCTTTATGTTTTGGGATAATGTTGAGCAGGGTACTTGGCAACATAATTTAGCTATGGCAAGCACTGTTATTGGTTTTATATCGTACATCATCATCCGTATTCGATTACTTCTTTTCAAACGAAATAAATAGGAAGGCTTCATGAATTTAGATCACACAATAGAAAATATGCCAGAATCAATGTATTTAAGATTAAAGTGCGCAGCTGAGACAGGAAAGTGGCCTGAAGGTGTCGTTGTGGATCAAGCTCAGCGTGATACTGCACTTCAACTTATTATGGCGTATCAAGCCAAATTTTTAGACAGTGATGAAATGTTAACAATTGGCAGTGATGGCAATATGGTCCATAAAAATAAACGTCAGTTAAAAGAACAATTTACTGGCGCCGCAAAAGATAAACCAATAGAACCTTGTGTTAAACCAACGGAAGAAGCTTCTAAAAGCGATATTGCACACTTTACTAACTTGTAATTTGTTCCAGTAATCAATTATTTAAAACTTAATTAAGATAAAAACGATCCCCATGATTTTTAATCTGTTTAAAAGTAAAAGCAAATGGCAACACAAAGACAGTAATGTACGTATTACTGCGATAAATGAAGAGTTAGATCATAATAATAGTGAAAACAAAATCACATTATTATCCCTTCTAAACAATGATGACAGTGAATTAGTGCGTAGGGCGGTGTTATTAAAGCTCAATAATTTTGATGATTATTACAATGCAAGTATTTCAAACAGTAATAAAATAGTTCAAGAATTTTCTCATACCGTCATTGAAGATATTCTAGCGAGCACTCATACAATTCAATTAACATTAGAGCAAAAGCAAGATTTTTTATCTGCGCTAGTGTCGACACCAGAAGTTAACTATTCTTTAATAAACTATTGGTTTGAGCATGAAAATGATTCTCAAATAGTTGTACGTTTATTTCAATCCTTGTTAGAAAAGAAAAATCCAACCTCATTCTTATTACAAGTCTTTAGTAAAAGGAATAATAGTACAGTACAGATCTCTTTATTATCTTTGGATATACCTGAGCTTAATGATCAAGCGCTATTGACTAAACTAGTAAAAAAAGCAGCGAGTAATGATGTTACGCAGCTAATTGAGGCTAAATTAGCACAACTTATCGAACAAAAAGAAAAACCGATAAAGTTAATGAAACAGACTCAGCTTTTACTCTCTAAACTGCTTGCTCTAAAAGACCTCGCAGACTTTGGCCAATATTCAGCAAAAAGGTGTACGCTAGAACAAGAATGGCAGGAGTGTTTACCTGAATTCATTTATTTGTCAGAGGATGAACAGCAAACTTCATTATCTAAATATGACAAGATAACTACTCAACTTACCCAGTTATTTGCTCCAAAAGAAGAAGCCTATCAACAGCATAAAATTGCAGAGCAACTTGCTTTTGATAAGCAGCAAATAAAGGATCAAGTTAGTTTGGTTCTTACCGAATTAAGTCAACAAATAACAACAACTGTTTTCGAAGGGAAAACGCTTAATCAAAATGATTTTGCAGAGCAATTAGTGCAGCTAAATCAAAAGCTAAGCAATAGTGTTTTAACAAAACAAGAGCAAGAAGCCTTTGTTAACCAAATAAAGCAATTAGAAAAGCGTTTAACTCAACTACCTGAAATAGCAGAATCAGTTAGCCAGGCTACGTATTTAATTTCTGAAATATCACAATTAACATTGCCTACAAGCTTAGATGAACTTAACGAACGTGCAAAAGTTTATCAGAACTGGTTAACTCAATGGAAAGATGTAGAGCGTAAAGCCTGTGGTATTTTGCCTCAGTCAATTAAAGATGCGCATAAAGAAATTTATAAATGTTGGCAAAGTGGTCTTAAACCGCTAGAAGGTGAACAGCAGCAATTATTTATTCAAACTAAAAAGAAACTGAACGATATAAAGCGATTACAACTTAACGGAAAGTTTAAGGTGTGTTTTGGTTTGTTTAAAGGGGTAAATCAAGTAATCAACTTATTATCAATAAGCCAACAACAGCAATTGCAACGTGATTTTGACAGTGTTAGCAAAAAAATGGCAGAAATAAGTGATTGGGAGCACTATATTGCAACACCACGAAAACAACAGTTACTCAGTGATATTGCTTCTTTGGTTAATGAGCCAATGGATAACCCGAATGAACAAGCTGATAAAGTAAAAGCCTATCGAAAAACTTGGAATTCATTAGGTCATGCCGATGAAAGTGTTGATCATGAACTTAATAGTCAGTTTAACCTTGCTTGCGAACAAGCTTTTGCTCCATGTCGTTTATTTTATGCTGAACAAGAAAAGTTACGTGATCAGCATTTGCTTGCACGTAATGAAATTATTATTGAAGCTCAAAAGCTGTCTGATTCAATTACAGAAGCAGACGGTTCAAGTATTAACTTTAAATACCTTGATGGCCAATTAAATAAATTACAACAACGCTGGCAACAGGCGGGTGAAGTTGATAGACAGCGTTATCAAAAACTTTATCGTCAATTCAAAAAAACGTTGCAGCCTATTAAACAAGCAATTAAAGACTTTCATGATGCTAATGCTGTTAGTAAACAAAAATTGATTGATGAAGCTAAAGAGCAACTGAATCATGACGATATAGTCCAAGCCATTGATACAGTGAAGAACTTACAAAAGCAATGGCGTGAGATTGGTTTTGCAGGCACACGGCAAGAATCTCAGTTATGGCAAAATTTTAGATCAATAAATGATCAAGTTTTTGCAAAAAGAGACGAGTTAAAGTCGTCACAACAAACCGAAATAGCTTCATTAGCAGCAGAATACAATCAAAAGTTAGCGAAAATTAAAGCAGAGCTTGATGATTCTCAGTTAGTATTAAGTAAAGTACAAGCTGAAGAATTATTGAATGATGTTTTTCAATGTAAACCTGTAGTTAAATCTGTTGCTTCTGCTATAGAATCTTTTATCAAAGAGGTTAGTGAAAATATTGCTGCACAGGATAATAAAGCAGAGCAAGAGAATTGGCGTAGTCTTTTTTGTTTGTTCAATAAGATTGCTGAAGATGAAAGTAATGTTTCATTTGAAGTACTGATAGAGAACAACAGTAATGAATATAATAATTTAACAAAATTTTGGCAAAAGCGCTTACAAGAGCAATTGTTATTGAATACACATGCATATGCTAAAGAGCGTGAAGTCAAAACGTTAGAAATAGAGATTTTAGCGCAAGTTGAGTCACCTTCATCGTATGCAGAACAGCGATTATCAGTGCAAATAAGCTTAATGCAACAGCAGATGTTATCGGGTGTGGGTATCGATTTATCGCAAAGCTTGATCAACTGGTTACGGATTGGGAAGTTGACAGCAACAGATATGCCATTGCTTGATAGACTTAAAAAAGTATACAAGTAAAGTAAGCGTCTGAATATTCATAAATAAACTTCTAATACTGTCTCTTATACACATCTCCGAGCCCACGAGACGTAGAGGAATCTCGTA